>CAZMRA010000109.1:7381-14951 GCA_964568485.1 uncultured Caldilineaceae bacterium
CTGGCCGATCACCGACCTGATTTGCGGTGCGCAGATGTTGGTTGGCTTTGGCATTGGTGCGGTCATGACCATTGAAGGCACCATCTCGCTTGGCACCTACCTGGCCTACAGTGGGTTGGTGGTCGGGATCATCTGGCCGATGCGCAACTTGGGACGCTTGATCGTCCACATGTCGCAGGGGTTGGTCTCGTTTGAACGCGTCAAGACGATCATTCAGGAAGTGCGCGAACCGGCTGCCACAGGCGGCGCGTTCGAGATCAGCAAGGCCCATCACAGCGAGCCTCACCAGCTGCGCGGGGCCCTGGTCTTTGATCAGGTAAGCCTACGGTACGACGAACAGGAAGAGATCTTGCATGACATCTCTTTCCAGGTCGAACCGGGGCAGACCATTGCCCTGCTCGGGCCATCTGGTTCAGGCAAGACCTCGTTGGTCAACCTGCTGCCGCGCTTTTATGACTACACCGGTGGCCAAATCCTGCTGGATGGCGTTCCACTGAGCGATTATGACCGCCACTGGCTACGCCGCCAGATCGGTATTGTCGAGCAGGAACCGCTGCTCTTCTCGCGCAGCATCCGCGACAATATCACCTATGGGGTGACGCGGCCCGTAACGCAAGAAGAGATCGAAGCAGTGGCTAAAGCCGCGGCGATCCACGATGTGATCCTGCGGAAGTTTCCCGAAGGGTATGACACACTCGTGGGCGAGCGCGGGATCACGCTCTCGGGTGGGCAGAAACAACGCCTGACCATTGCGCGTACCTTGCTCAAAGATCCGCGCATCTTGATCTTGGATGATTCGACGTCCTCGGTCGATACCGAAACCGAAGCGTCGATCCGCCAAGCGTTGCGCCACTTGATGGCTGGCCGCACGACGTTCTTGATCGCTCATCGCATCACCAGTGTGATGAATGCGGATCTGATCTTGGTGCTCAGTCAGGGGCGCATTATCCAACGCGGTACGCACGAGACCTTGCTACGCGAAGATGGGCTGTATCAACGCATCTACGAAGCGCAAACGCGCATCGAGCAAGAGTTGCAGGCGGAGATCGGGCAGTATCAAGCATAAGCATGAGCGCCAGCAGACTTGTGTGCATAACAGACAGTCTGCTGGTGAACCATAGATTCACGGAGGAAAACCGTGTCCGAGTCATATCAACACGAAGAAGAAGAGTTCAGCGGCCGCTTTAATGGCCGTACTGTGTTACGGTTACTAGCCCAATTAAAACCACACTGGGTCTGGACCGTTATCTTTCTCAGTGCGGCGATTATCGTGGCCTTAACAGAATCGTACTTTACCTTTCTGAGCAAACGGATCATCGATGAAGGGATTGTCGCCCGCGACCGCACGGCTCTGATCAGCCTACTCTGGCAATATGCCGGTACGATCGTAGCGCAATCGACCTTTGTCTTTATCTTTATCTACCTGTGTGGTTTGCTGGGCGAGCGGGTGCGCTATGACCTGCGCCAGAAGATGTTCAACCATCTGCAGCGCTTGTCGCTCTCGTATTACAACCGCATCCCTGTTGGTTGGATCATGTCACGCGTCACGTCGGATACCGAACGCGTCTCCGAGCTGATCACCTGGGGCTTGCTGGATGTGGTCTGGAGTATCTTGAACATCGCGGCGGCGGTCTACTTCATGATGTTGATCAATGTGCCCCTAGCACTGATCATCTGCGCGATCATTCCGGTGATCGTCGTGATTGCCATCCGCTTCCAGGGGATGATCATCAAAGAATATCGTGAAGTGCGCAAGATCAACTCGAAGATCACCGGCGCTTATAACGAAAACATCACCGGGGTACGCGTGGTTAAAGCGTTGGACCGTGAGAACCGCAACTTGGATGAATTCAAAGAGCTCACTGGTGGGATGTACCGGGCAGCTTTCCGGGCGGCTTGGCTTTCGGCGCTCTTCTTGCCCACGGTGCAGGTGATCAGCTCACTGGCGATTGGTGCGATTGTGCTCTACAGCGGCTGGCAAGTCGAGAATGGCGTCTTGGGCGTGTCGATTGGTGGCATTCAAGCCTTCATCAGCTACGTGATGATGATGGTCTGGCCGGTGCAGGAAATGGCACGCGTCTTTGCCGACATGCAGCAAGCCATCGCCTCGGGTGAGCGCATCTTCTCGCTGCTCGACACCGAACCGGAGATTGTCGACCAAGCCAATGCGGTCGATCCCGGCACCTTGCGCGGCGACATTGTCTTCGAGGAAGTCACCTTCTATTACGATGACGAAGTGGATAAGCCCGTGCTGCGCGATTTCAATCTGCACGTGCGCGCCGGGGAAACGATTGCCTTGGTTGGGCCAACCGGTGGTGGCAAGTCGACGATCGTCAATCTGCTCTGCCGATTCTTCGAGCCGAGCGAAGGGCGGGTCTTGATCAACGGCGTTGACTATACGCAGATGACCCAACATGCCATTCAGTCGCGCATTGGCATGGTCTTGCAAACGCCGCATCTCTTCTCCGGCACCATCAGCGAGAACATTCGCTACGGGCGGTTGGATGCGGTGGATGAAGAGATCGAGCAGGCGGCGCGCATTGCGGGCGCGCACACTTTCATCATGACGCTCGAGCATGGCTACGACACCCAAGTTGGGGAAGGCGGCGTCCTGCTCTCGACCGGGCAAAAGCAGTTGATCAGCCTAGCGCGCGCGGTGCTGGCTCAGCCCGATATCTTCATCATGGATGAAGCGACCAGCTCGGTCGATACGCTGACCGAGTCGCTGATCCAGCAAGGGATGGATGCCTTGATGGGCGGGCGCACCAGCTTTGTGATCGCGCACCGTCTCTCGACCATCCGCAACGCCAGCCGCATCTTGGTCATCGAAGATGGCCGCATTGCCGAGATGGGTACGCATGCCGAATTGTTGCGCCAGGGCGGTCACTATTACCGACTCTACACGCAACAATTCCGCGAGCAAAAGGAAGCGCAATATCTGCCGCTGGCCGAGCAGGCTGTAGAGAGCAGTTCAGCGGCAAATCAGGAACAGGCAATGGCTACCTCATAGCGCCATTGCCATGGGGAGGAACCAATGGTAATTACACATAATCCAGCAAGTGATGACTTGCCTTCTCTTCCCCCACAGGCAAGTCCATCACGCACCAGGCCGATTCAGCGCAGCGAGGTCTTAAGCCCGCTGCGCGCCTTGGCCGACGATGTACGCTTACAGATCCTGGAAGTACTGGCGCTCCACCAAGCGCAGTCAGTGGAGGAGCTGAGCGCCACGCTCGCCCTTGAAGCATCGGGGCTCCGGCGCCATGTGCAGCAACTCGCCGCGGCGGGCTTTATCAGCGAACAGCCAGACACTGGCCAGTATCAACTGCATGCTGAGCGCCTGGACGAGCTGGCCGGGCAGTTGCGGCAATTGCTCTCGGCAGAGAACGCCGCCGCGATTTTCAGCGATGCCCGGCGGTCCCTGCCCAAAGAAATCCAACGCTTTGTGGATAGCGATGGCCGGGTCACCCTGTGGCCCCGCCGCGAGCGGGATCGGGAAGCCATACTCGACCTTTTGGTCAACAAGTTTCGGCGCAACCAGCTCTATCACGAGGTCGAGGTCAACGAGATCTTGAACCAGTGGCACACCTTTCAGGATCCGGCCAATCTGCGCCGCCAGTTGGTCGATTATGGCTATCTGGGGCGCACGGAGAGTGGGGCGCGCTACTGGCGCGAGCGGTAAGGCAGCACGGCGTTCGGCCCTTTGGAAAGGAGGTGGATGATGCGCATTCGGGAAGCAAAAGCGCTGGCTCGCCAATGGGTCGAGCGCGAGGGTGCAACATTTCCCGGCTTTGCGGGGGCCTTCTTTGCCGGCTCCGTGCTCTGGCAGGCTGATGAAGCCGTGCTCGCGCCCACCTCCGACGTGGATCTCTGGATCGTGCTGGCGGGGGCAATGCCCGCGCGAAAGCTGGGCAAGCTGGTCTATCATGGGGTGATCTTGGAAGTTTCCTACCTCACGCTCGATCAGCTTGCCTCGCCCGAGCAGGTGCTGGCCGATTATCACATGGCGGGGCATTTTCGCCAGCCAAGCGTGATCGCTGATCCGACGGGGCGCTTACACGAGCTCCAGCAGCGCGTCGCCCAAGAGTTTGCTCAACGGCGCTGGGTGATCGCCCGCTGCCGACACGCCTACGACAAGATCGTGCACAATCTGCAGACGTTCAATCCCGCCGCAACGCTGCCGGATCAAGTGATGGGCTGGGCATTCTCCACTGGGATCATGACCCACGTATTGCTAGTGGCGGGGTTGCAGAATCCCACCATCCGCAAGCGCTATTTGGCGGTGCGCAAGCTGTTAACCGAGTACAAGCGGCTGGATTATTACGAGGAGTTGCTAGCGCTCTTAGGCTGTGCGAACTGGACTCCACACCAGACCTTGGCCCATTTGGAGCGCTTGACCGTGCTCTTTGATGCCGCCAAAACAGTCGCCAAAAGCACCTTTGCCTTCAGCGCCGATATCAGCGACTTGGCCCGGCCGGTGGCGATCGATGGCAGCCAGGAGTTGATCGAGCGGGGTGACCATCGGGAAGCGATTTTCTGGATCATCGCCACCTACTGTCGCTGCATGAAGATCCTGCAGCAGGATGCGCCGCTCGATCTGCAACGCCAGATGGCACCGAGTTTCCAGGCGTTGCTGGCGGACTTGGGCATCGCCGCCGGCTCGGATCTACGAGCGTACAGCGCCCGCACCTTAGCCGCCTTGCCGCAACTATGGCAGGTGACCGAGGACATTCTGAACGCCAATCCGCACATCGAAGACTAGGCCAGGTTCGTAGCAGTAGCTGCAGCAACCCGAGGTGAACTTGACCCAGCAGAACCAAGATCCATCTATCGAGCGCCTGTTGCGTGCCGATCTGCGCATTGCCATCGAAGCGGCAGTCTCCCTATTTCTGCGACGAATGTGGCAGATCAAGCTGGCGACAGGCAAAACCGCGGAAGCATCGCATCCCGCTGCCGTTTTGAGCGATAGCGCGTATGCGGTCTTCGTCAAGCTGAGCGAAGGCGAACAGGCCGAAGATCAACTGACGCAAGAGGCTGCGGGGTTGCACTTGCTCAGCGCACGGTCCGGGGTACTCACACCGACGGTGATTGGCATCATCCAGATTGACGGTGGCGCGCTCTTGATCCTGGAGACAGTCCAGGTTATTCCACGGGGGCGGCCGCACTGGAGGCAGATTGGCCAAGCGCTGGCCCAGCTTCACCGCTGCCAAGGATCCACCTTCGGCCTGGAGCAGCACGCATATTGGGGGAGTTACTATCAAGACAATCGCCCCCTGGCGCAGTGGCCCGACTTTTTCTGGCAGCGGCGAATCGAACCGTGGCTGCGGGCGGCCGTTGATGCGGGCAGGTTGCCTCCGAAACTGATGAGGCAAGTGGAAGTGCTCGGTCAGCGGCTGCCTGAGCTGTGTGGGCCAACCGTTCAGCCGACGCTCTTGCATGGTGATGCACACCAGAACAACTTTCTCAGCACGGATCGCGGCCCTGTGTTGATCGATCCAGCGGTCTATTATGGCCACCCTGAGATCGATCTGGCGTATGTCGACTTTTTTGCACCAGTACCTGCTGAATGCATGGCCGAACTATACGCTGGCTATCAGGAGATCACCCCGATCGAGCCAGGGTTTGCAGAGCGCAAAGCGTTATGGCTGCTTCACGCTTGGCTGGCGATGATCGCACTCGGTGAGCCAAGTTATGTGGATCCGCTAGCCACGGCGTTGCGGCGTTATGCGTAGGACTAGGAGTGACAACCATGTCGTACATTACCGAGGATGAGTTTAAGCGTCGTTTTGTCACGTTGGTGATTCGCTGGCGGACGCTGCCCCAGGAACGGTGCGACTTGAACATGCTGTTGATCAGCGCCAGTTTGCGACTTACTCCGGATCGACGCTACAGCGAACGCGAGATCAACGATGAACTGACTGAGTGGGCGGCTCGGTTTGGTGCCAATTTTGGCCTTGACCATGCTTGGCTACGCCGTTTGTTGGTCGATGAAGGCTATCTACACCGCGATGCCGCTGGAACGCTTTATGAATTTACAGACATAGCCTTGCCCTATCCCTTCGACCCTGCCATCAAAATGCTGGATCTGGAAGAGGTTCTCAACGACGAATGGACAGCACGCCGCTTGAAGATGCAACAATATCAAGCGTCCTTCGCCAATCAATCTCTTTAATCTCTATAAATGCTCATAGAGGAATCAAATATGGCTTCACCGCATTTCAACCCACATGATTGGCGCACGATCACGCCGCTATTTCAGGCGTTGATCGACGCGCCGGTTGCGCCTGGTGGCTTTCCAGATTGGCTGGTGGCATGGAATCGACTCGACATCGCCGTGTGGGATGCGTACACCACGCTCAAGCGCCGAGCCTATTACGACACAACCGATCATGCGGCGGAAGCGGCTTATGGCCACTATGTGCAAGAACTTTTTTCGACCTATCTTGGCCTGACCGATGGGCTGATCACGCGGGCGTTGCGGCTGCAACCAGAGGCACCCTCACCTGACTATGCTCAGCTTTGGCGGCGGTGGCGCAATCAAAAGCAACTCTTTCACCCAGACAATCTGCCGATCCAAGCCGAGATCAGCCAGTTGGAAGTGTATTATCGCGAACTGATGAACGGGGTCGATGCAGAAAATCCGACAGGATATTGGCTAGCTCGCCGCACCGAATTGAATGATCTCATACTGCGTTTGCTCGAGCTACGGCGGACCTTGGCCCGCAACAGTGGTTTGCCCAGCTTTTTGCACTTTCGCTGGCGTGAACTCAACCGCATCGATACGAATATTGCCGACTGCCAACGATTTCACCAAGCGATTGCGCAAATCGTCGTGCCGGCACTTATGCGGCAGCGCGCCAACCATGCGCCAAACTATGCGATGCCCGAAGTCGCCGATCCACAATTGCTCAAAGATGGCATCGAACGCATTTTACGGCGGGTCGATCCCCAATTTGGCGAGATATTTTCCGCGCTACGCGACGATTATCTCGATTTTGGCAGCCGTCCTGGCAAAGCCCATACGGTCGAAGAGTGGTTTTTCCCCGGTGCAGGGCTACCCTATCTGCATGTCGTCACGACCAATCCGGCCAGCGTGCTCCACGAAAGCGGCCACGGCATGCACGATTATCTGACGTTTCGGGCACATGGATCAATGTGGAATCTAAACGGGCCGGAAGAGTTTCAAGAGTTTGCCGCCGCGAGCATGGAATTGTTATGTGCGCCCTATTATGAAACGGATCAAGGTGGTTTCTATACATCAGCGGAAAGCGAACAAGCACGGCACTATGGGTTGCAACTCAACTTTGATGGGCTGGCCGAGTGTGCTGCAAGATTCCTTCGAGCATTGGCTCTACGGCGAAGCAGCGGACGATGTCACGCCCGCCGACTTGGATGCAAAATGGCTGGAACTGAATCGGCGTTTCAAACCGTGGGTTGAACTCGACACCAACGATGCCGCGACGCAAACCGGCTGGCAACGCAACAAATGGAGCCTGTTTCGGATGCCGCTTTATATGATCACCTATCCGATTGCCTTTGTCGGTGCGTGTCAGTTTGCACAAACGGCCCAACA
>CAZMRA010000110.1:0-14856 GCA_964568485.1 uncultured Caldilineaceae bacterium
AGCCATAAAGCTGATCTTAAAGACATTGATCAGCGTATCAGTCGGGCCAGTTGAGATCAATTCTGCTCCGCCAAGGGGGATTTTGATAAATTCCAATAAGGGGCGAGCAAAGAGAAATGCAATAATTGTACCGACAAAGATACCAGCCACAATCCATGTCAACCGCACCCGAAGCTCATTCAGATGCTCCATCAGCGTCATTTGGCTGGCTTCGACTGGATCAAGAACGGGTGCCTGCTGGGTCATGCTTGATTCTCCGCCGGGTCTGCCTGCGCGGTCTCTCCACTGGCATTGACATTCGAGTTCGTCGCCGCTGTCGCCAACGGTTCCTTCTCCCCGGCAGATGCCTCGCCATTCGCCACGGGTGCATCTTCACTCGCTGTGGTCGATGCTGGGGCGGGGGTGTCCTTAATCGGTTCCGTCGGCTTGTCCGGCAGGATGGTCGGCTCCGGTTCGGCTGCCGTTTCTGCGGTTGACTCTGTCTGTTGATCGGTGGATTTCGTAGCAGGTTTGGCCGGTGTGATTGTCTTCGGCGTCGTGGTTTTGGCTGCTGTTGCTGGCTTAGCTGTCGTGCTCTTGGCCGCCGTAGTGCTCTTCGCTGTTGTGTTGGCCGCGGGCTTCGTTGTCGTTTTTGCCGCGGTTGATTTCGAAGTGGCGGGCAGCTTTAAGTTAAGATCCTTGGCCAACTCCTCATCCGCCAGTTCGTTCAAAATCTTGCGCGGATTGAGATCCTCTAGGGCTTTGAACTCTTCTCCAAATTGGGAAGTTAATTCTCGGCCTAGATTACGCGCATATCCCCACCATTTGGCAATTTGGCGCAGGGTGCTCGGCAGACGCTCCGGCCCTAACACAATCAACGCCAAAACAGCGATGAAAAATAGTTCGGCTAGCCCAATCCCAAAGAAACTGTCCATAGCTAAAATGGCTTTCGCAGAGCTTCGTCTAGTGCGGAGCCCAGTACCCCATTCACAAAGCGTGGGCTGCTATCGCCGCCAAAGGCTTTGCCCAACTCAACTGCTTCGTTGATCACTACTTTAGGTGGGGTATCGGCCTGTTGGCTGCCAAGCTCAAATAGGGCTAACCGCAAAGTGTTGCGGTCAATAACCCCGAGCTGGTCCACCGGCCAATCTGGTGCATAACGCTGAATCATCTGGTCGAGCAGTGGTTTGTTTTTTAGCACACCACTGACTAACCAGCGCAAAAAACGTTCACCTTCGACAAAATCGCCAACTTCTGCTACATCGCGTTCTGCCAAACGTCCTTCGAGTACCGGACCAGCGAGATGGTTGGTCACGTCTAGCTCAAAGAGAGCTTGGAGGGCCAAACGTCGCGCATATTGACGCTCACGAATCCATTTTTGATAAGTTTCTGGATCCACAGCTGTTTCTGTTGCCGTTTGGGACGGGGAGAGCCGTGTGGAAGCACCATTTGGCGCACCGTTTGGATGTTCGACCATACAACCTGCTTATTACATCATCACCAGACCACCGTCGACAGTCAGAACCTGCCCGGTGATAAATCCAGAGCGTTCGCTTGCCAAGAAAGCGACTGCCCAAGCGACTTCTTCCGGTGTGCCCATGCGGCCCATCGGTGTGCTCTGCAAAATTGACGTTCGTTGAGCCTCGTTCAAAACATCGGTTAAGGCAGTGGGAATGAAACCCGGAGCCACAACATTAACGGTAATTGAACGGCTAGCAACTTCACGAGCCAAACTTTTGCTAAAGCCAATGATGCCAGCTTTGCTGGCTGCATAGTTGGATTGCCCCGCTTGACCGGTCAACCCTACCACACTGCTGATGCTAATGATCCGTCCCCAGCGGTTTTTGATCATCCCACGCAGCGCCGCCCGCGTCACCGTGTAGACACTCTTCAAGTTGGTGTCGATGACGGTGTCCCAATCCTCTTCCTTCATGGTCATCAGCAGCGTATCGCGCGTGGTTCCCGCATTGTTGACCAGAATATCCAGGCTGCCAAACTCGCTCTGGACTTGCTTGACCAGTTCTGTAGCTTGTTCGTTCTGGCTGACATCAGCCTGATAGATGGCACAAGTGCCACCCGCTTGGCGGATTTCTTCTGCGGTGCGTTCTGCGCCTTCTGCGTTGCCTCGATAATGTAAAGCAACGCGGGCACCAGTGGCTGCAAATTCTTTGGCAATGGCAGCACCAATGCCGCTACTGCTACCGGTCACCAACGCAACTTTTCCGGAAAGATTCATGCTCATAACAATAGTATATCCTATTTAGATGCTATCCATAAATTCTGTGCGAAGTTATTCCGATCCGCCCAGAGTGGAGGTCGCAATCCGATTATGAAGCGATCGTTGATAGAAAGAGCCAGCGAGAAGGGGACAGACCAGTTAAGCCTTTTGGCTCATGACCCAGTCACGTACACCGGCAGCTGAATTGATGGTGACACGCTCGGTTGCCCGATCGATCCGCCGCATGAGTCCGGAAAGTACATCTCCCGGCCCAACTTCGATAAACTTGGTTACCCCAGCCGCGAGCAACGCTTGCATCGATGCTGTCCAGCGCACACTGCCGGTCAATTGGGCGGCCAATTCGGCGCGAATATCTTCGACCGTGGTCAGTGGCTGGGCGGTGGTATTGGCGATCAACGGCACCACTGGCGCTTGGAGCGGCGTTGCCTCAATGGCCTGACGCAACTCATCGGCCACAGGAGCCATCAATGGGCTGTGTGACGCAATGCTCACGGCCAGGGGCATGACCCGCTTGGCCCCGGCTGTGCGGGCTGCTTCCATGGCAGCTTCCATTCCCTGACGGTCTCCGGAGATGACAATCTGGCCAGGACAATTGTCATTGGCAACCTGGACGATCCCACCAGTTTGGCGAGCTTCGGCACAGATTTCCGCCACTTGTGCTTCGTCCAATCCCAGAATAGCGGCCATCAGGCCGGGTTGGCGTTCGCCCGCGGCTTTCATCAAACGTCCGCGCTCGCGAACCAGGCGGAGGCCGTCGGCAAAGCTGAGGCTGCCAGCGGCGACCAATGCCGTATATTCTCCCAAGCTGTGACCGGCCACAAAGCTGCTGCCACTCGCCACCTCGGGCGGACTGTTGCCAAATTCGCTGGCAATTGCTCGGAGTAAGGCGATCGAGACAGTGAGCAGGGCGGGCTGCACATTGATCGTGTCGGTCAATTCAGCTTCTGGGCCTTCAAAGCAGAGACGACTCAGAGAAAAGCCCAGTAAATCATCTGCCTCGGCAAAGGTTTGGGCGGCCACCTCGTAGTTGTCGACTAAATCTCGCCCCATGCCTACGGTTTGGCTACCTTGCCCAGGAAATAGGAATGCGCTTTGTGTCATGCGTTGAATGAATTCGAATTCGACCATAATGATTAGCAGGTTGAATAAAAAAGGGATTTGGTGCTAGCTTCCAAATCCCTTCGTGATTATCCCTGAACATGCCGATCAGCGCGGATGCATGGATACCCTTAGGCAGCCTTTGTCGCGTCGCCGATTTCGAGAACCTGTCGACCTCGGTAATACCCACAGTGCGGGCAAACCCGATGGGGCAACATCATCTGGTGACATTGATTGCATTCAACCAGCTTCGGAAGCCCGATCGCATCGTGTGCGCGACGGCGACCTCGTTTGCCTTTGCTCAATTTCCGTTTTGGCAGCGGACCCATCTTTTTCTCCTCATGAATTTAGTCTATGTGACCCAACAATTTCGATTTTAAGTTGCTCGCCACCGGTAGCCATTTTTCTGCAAAACGAACCAGTTAGGGATCCGGGCGAGCGATTCAACTGCTATCAATAGCAGCTTTTTTTATCTAAGCCAGCTATGGCTGATCCTCTTGATCAGACTGATCGCGTAGCGCCAGCAGTGCTGCCCAACGTGGGTCAATTGCTGGTTCATCCAGTTCCTCTGTCTGCTGGTCACTCAGCAGACGTACATCCCCCAGATTTTCCAACACATCGGCTAGATTTGGGCATGGCTCAGCCCCTTCCCAATTGCAGCCGGGGTAGCGGGGCAACGCAAGCCAGATGTTTTGGCGAATAATTTCCGTGATGTCCAGAATATGCTGCTCGTTGATCGACAGGGCTGCATCTTCTAGATCGTCGGCTTCCCCTTCGAATTCATCGGGGCGCAGATAGCGGCCCGATGTGACTTCAGTCAAAGAGTGAAAATGTTCGAATAATTCGAACCGCAGTGGGACGGCAATCGGCTCTAGGCAGCGATTGCAAGCTGAACGAATAGCCGTGCTTAACTCCGCCGTGGCCAAGATGCCGCTAGTGATGCGCATTAATTGCAATCGGCCAACCAACGGGCCCAGGATGGCAAGGTCCGGGTCGATCCCGCTGATATCTTCGGCTAGGTCGAAGTACCGAACACTGCCTGCAGGCTCTTTGAGTAATTGGGCAACATTAAATTGCATTGTACGCTCTTTGCCCAGGTTGGACATGTCAAAGTGCACCAAAAATCGGCAAACGAATTGTCATTATAGCCCGCATGCCATCAGCTGTCAAACTTGAGTCCGAATGCGCTTACGGTCAAGTGCCCACTCTGAAATGGCTCGCCCTACTTGTTGCTTTCGGGTAAAAGCCAATAGGATGCTCTGCCCTTAGCCGGTGCCAGCGCATTATTCGGGCTGAGCGTCGTCTGACACGGGTGCTTTGAGCGCTGGTGGCTCGGCGAGCGGATTGCTGCGCATCACTTGCAGCCCATTCTCAACTTGGCTGGTAATTAATTGCAATTTGCGCGCCAGATCTTCCAACACTTGCAAGGTGTATTGGTCTGCTTCTTCGGCGCGCCGTTGGGCCGCGGCTCGTCCCGCTTCCAGAATGCGTTCGGCTTCCTGCCGTGCTGCAACCACCAAGGCTTGATCACTGACCATTTCGTTTGCCCGTTGGCGAGCATCGTTCAGAATCCGTTCTGCCTCGCGCTGTGCTTCGGCGATGATCTGGTCGCGTTCGGCTAATGTCCGTTCGCTCTCCATGATCGCACTGGGCACATTGATCCGCATTCGTTCGAGCAGATGAGCAAACTCATTCGCATCGATCATGCACAACGATGATAAGGGGATGCGCCAACTGCGATTGAGCGAGTCAGCGAGTTGATCAATCAATTGTAAGATGGCGATAACGCACCTCCCCAGCGAATCCGAATCTTGCCTTAACAGAAGTTACGTGGTGGGCGTGAAGCCCCAGAGAAGCTTGGCTTCTGCAGAGGTAAAGATTCTGGCTATGTTTGTGTTGGCACTACTGTATCAAGCTTGAAAGCCGTTCACGGTGTATCCACGACTAGCCGAATGTGGACTAATGAAGTCCTTACTCGCGACGTGCGAGTTTATTTCTGCGCCCGCCAACTGGCTGAGGCGATTTACCATCCGTCTTTTGGGTAAATTTTTCGTTCAAAGCTTCGGCGACGATCGGCGGTGCCCACTGGGTATAATCTCCCCCCAGGCTGGCAACCTCCTTGAGAATGGTGGCGCTCAACTGCGCGTATTGTCCATCACAAAAGAAGCAACACAATTCGATGTCGCTTGCTAATTGATGATTCGCCCAGCCGATCTGATATTCAAACTGAAAGTCGCCCACATTGCGCAAACCCCGGACGATCACTTGCGCCCCTTGTTGGCGGGCACAGTCGACTGTTAGCCCAGTATAGGTGGCAACGCGCACATTGGGTAAGTGAGCCAATGCACTGCGGGCCAGGGACAAGCGCTCTTCAGTGGTGAAGAGCAACTTCTTTGGCGGCGCATCGTAGAGGGCTACCACCACTTCGTCAAAAATTGTGGCCGCACGGGTAGCAATATCCAGATGTCCATTGTGAAGTGGGTCAAATGTACCGGGATAGAGCGCCCGTGTCATTCGTGGTTGTCCTTTCGAGTAAGATTCGTACTTCGCTTAAATTTTCTGTGGGTCACTGGTTGCGTTGACGATGTATACACGGGTCTCAATTGATGTTGAGTTTATTGGTATTCGTCTACTACGGCCAGTCGTGTGTTGTTGGTACATCAATTGGGCAGAAAACGAGCAAAAACTTGGTTACCCAACAAAAGCCCCTGTGGGCTCAAGCGTACCCGTTCTTGGTCTATGAGCAATAACTCGGCGGCCTGTAATTCTCGTAATTCATTGGCGAAGACTGTGCGTAGATCTTGGCCGTGGCGGGCTTGAAACTCGGCAAAGCCTACACCTTCTGGCCATACGCGCAGCCCCAACATCATGGTTTCGCCCATGGCGAGCGCCGGGCCGATCTCTTCGCGAAACTCTTCGATCGATTGGCCGGCTAGCACGCGTTTGATGTAACTAGGAACTGGCTTGCGGTTCCCCCAACGGTATCCCATACCAGTCTGCTCGCGCAAATGACTGTGGGCTCCAGGTCCGATTCCAACATATTCCTGATTGCGCCAGTAGAGCAAATTATGTCGGCTTGCTCGTGTGGGTACGGCGGTTGGCGGCTCATCGGGTAATAAGCGTGCCCAGTTGGAGACTTCGTAGTGACCATAGCCAGCTGTGGCGAGTGTTGCCATCGCCAATTCATACTGTTCGGCAGCGAGATCTTCATCCGGGGCAGCTACGCTCCCTCTTTCCACCCAATGATGCAGCGGTGTATTGGGCTCCACGATCAAGCTGTAGAGGCTGAGATGCTCTGGTTGAAGCAATAATGCTTGTTCCAGGGTCGCAGCCCAATCATCTAGGGTTTGGTTGGGCAAGCCAAAAATGAAATCGAGATTGATATTGGTAAAGCCGACTTTGCGGGCAGTGGCGTACGCTTCTAATACATCCGCCACGGTATGAATGCGGCCCAAGAATGCCAATTCTTGAGGTTGAAAACTCTGTACGCCCAAGCTCAGCCGGTTGACACCAAGTTCATGCAAAAGCTGAAACTTGGCCCGATCCACGGTGCCAGGATTGGCCTCGCAGGTGATCTCACAATCAGCCGTCAGGTAAAAATTTGCTTGGATCGCAGCGAACAATTGGGTCAGTTGGGATGCGGAGAGCACGGTGGGGGTGCCGCCGCCAATAAAAATTGAACAAAGCGAGCGCTCACGAAGTGGCTCACGCCAGCGACTCATCTCTTGGCAGAGTGCATCAACCAAGGCCTGAAAGTGATCTTGCAGACCTGCGTAGGTGTTAAAGTCGCAGTAGATGCATTTTTTCTCGCAAAAAGGAATATGGAGATAAAGCCCGAGTGGAGTCTCTGCCCCAGCTGTTGTCTTGACAACCATGTACAACCTTGCTAAGCGTCTATTCATGAATGCTGTGCCGCGCTAGTAATGTAGACCAGCGCTACGTACAGGAATCATGAACGAGACAGCTTTCATATTAGCGATTATCCAGCCGGAAACCATGCCCGCGGACGGTAATAATATAGCGAAAATCGTCGTCAGCCTCAGCAATCCGCTCGCGCAACCGCCGTACCAACGCATCAATGGCCTGTTCACTCACACCTTCGCTGCTGGCTTCGGGCCAGACAGCTTGAATGATTTGTTCGCGAGTGACAACACTGCCGCCGGAGTCCCACAAGGCTTCGAGCAGGCGATATTGATGCAGGCTCAAAGGTGGATCGGCCAAGATTCCGTTGATCCATACTTGGCGGGTCTCTTTGTCGAGACGTAAGCCTTGATTGTCATTGTTGAGGGTTAGGGGGGCAGTTGCGCCGGCATCTACGAATGCGAGCTTGAAGCGTAACGCAATTTGCAATTCGTCGCCATCATGCAAAGGCGCGGGCGTGGTGACCCCCTGTCCGTTGATGTGGGTGCCATTTTTGCTGCCGAGATCTTCAACGATATAACAATCCCCTTGCCAACTTATCCGAGCATGATAGCGGCTAACTTGACGATCGGGCAAGGCAATATCACACTCCTCGCTGCGCCCAATAGTCAGTGGGCGGCTCCGATCGAGCGGCCAGCGGCGTCCTGCTTCTCCGCCGCGCTGCAAGACCAGCATGGCAGTCTCGCGTGGCCGAGGCCGAGGATTGCCGGATTCTATGTCCAAGGAATCGTTAAGTTGAGTTGTCATATACCCTCTCTTACTGACTACCTGATTACTACGCTTCAACTTACACGTTTGCCCGATTTCTTTCGTGATGACCCTAGGTATTAAGAGCATCTATCAATGTCGCTTGGATTCCAGAATCTCTAAGCGAGCCAGAGTCGATCTACTAATTTGCCGGTTGGAGCCCGTTTCTGCAGTGGGAAACTTCATGTGGATTGACACCAAGGGCGGACTAACGCATAATAGAGCCATTAGACTACACCTGTGGCGGCAACCCAAAGTGATAGTAATGCTGCCGCACTTATTGTACCCTGATGGGGCGATTTTGTCATGCCAGCCTAAGGTCACTGACTGGTATGTTTCTAGATTTCACTGAAATGCTTGGGTCGCATCCACCACAAGCCTACCCTATTGATAGCTTGCAACCTTGGTTGGGGTGGAGCTTGACCCGATTGTCTAGTAATTGTCTAGTACCACTCTCAAAATCTCTGTGCCCCACTAGTGATGCCGACAAAGCCTATACGCGCCACAACTGATTTTGATCTGAGGCATTGCTAGCTGTCAGCTAGGTTAGCCGAGCCTAACCAGGAGTCTTGTATGCAGACCATTTTAGAGTCAGGTACCGTTTTACGCAAACGATATGAAATCTTGGAATTAGTTGGCCAAGGGGGCATGGGTGCTGTCTACAAGGCTGCCGATCGCCGATTGGAAGGGCGTATCTGTGCGGTCAAAGAGATCCTGCCTCACCTCACGGAAAACACCGCCTCGCCCGAAGAATTGGAGCAAGTGGCCGAACAATTTCGCATGGAGGCCAGTGTCTTAGCTCGGCTGGATCATCCGATGCTGCCCAAAGTGTCGGACTATTTCTCCAATGGCAGTCGCGAATATCTGGTCATGGATTACGTCGCTGGACGCGATCTGCAAGAATTGCTGCAAGAGAAACAGCGGGCGAGCGAATTTTTTACCGAGCAGCAAGTGGTGGAGTGGGGCGTGCAACTTCTGGATGCGCTCGATTATTTGCATCACCAAGATCCCCCAGTCCTGCACCGCGATATCAAGCCGAGCAACATCAAACTGACCCCGCGCGGCGATATCAAACTTGTTGATTTTGGGTTGGTCAAACTTTTACAAGCACAAGATAGCCGCACAGTCACGGTCGTTCAGGGGCGGGGTACGGCTGCTTATACCCCGCTTGAGCAATATGGCGGTGATAGCGGGTTTACGGATGCGCGTAGTGATCTCTACAGCTTGGCGGCGACGCTTTATCATCTCTTGGCGGGTCAACCCCCGATTGATGCCAAAGAGCGTTTTTTGCGACCAGGCAGCTTACCTTCACTCACTACTATCAACCCCACCGTCAGCCCGCGAGTGGAGATGGTACTCTTCCAGGCGTTGGCAATGCACCCCAATGAACGCCCCGCCACGGCGCGTGAATTGCGCGATTTATTGATTGGCTCACAACCACTCCCCCAAATTAATCAGCCACCACCACTGTACACGCAACCCAAGCCTAGTTGGCGTACTGTCTTTCAGCAAAATCGCTTGCTGATTGGGGCAGCATTGGGCCTTTTGGTCGTGGCTACTGCCTTGAGCTTGAGTTTCTAAATCAGTTCCCCCTGGATGCTTCGGTGTATCGTCTCTATCTGATGGCTTAACTTGCCACCGTGGTAAACAAGCAATCAACTTAATCCCACTGCCACTCCCCAGGAGATGGTTTGCCTTGCTGCATCTTTCCTGGTATATTCAACAATCCTTAAATATTCGCTTGCAAATTTTATCGCAAAGCGTTCTGGCAAGTTTGGAGTTGGAAACCACAATCATTCAATGTTTGCCCCTATCCGAACCATTGTTGATAGCTATAGATCGCTTCCCCGCCGTTCGGGTGTTGGGCGAATTAACAAAGGATTTCGGCAGAAAAGTTCGGTGACCACGAAAACTCCCGAACTTTTTTGTCCGTGAAAGCGAGTAGGTACGTGAATCCGAGCTTATCTCTCTATCACCACTTGGCAAAGCTTCCTTGGCCTAAATCGTATGCTGGCAAGCTTTTGTTGATTGCCTTGATAGGCGTTCAGATTCCCATGCTAGCGATTTTGTTCTTCGTGGTTTTCGGCTCGCGTGATTGGGATTTGGCTTTGCCTCTGGTGCTTGTAGGCTTGTTTGCTACCTTAACCGGCACCCTATTGACCCTGGTTTTTCAGGGGAAAGCACTGGCGCCGGTCTTGGAAACTGCCCAAGCACTGGCGGATTATACGCAATACCGCAAGGTGCCCAATTTGCCCACCAATTTTACAGATGAAGCTGGTGTATTGATGTCAAATGCCCAGCTTTGTATCACCAATTCGGAACAATTGCTCAAGCTCAAAAATAACTTTCTGGCCATTCTCTCCCATGATATTCGCTCACCACTCTCCGATATTCTCTTGCTCAGCGAAATTATCGAAGAAGAGCTGGCTACGGGTGTTTCTGATGTTGATAGGATGCGCAAGCTGTTGCAGCAGATTCGCACGTCGGCCTACTTCCAGCTGGATATGGTCAATGGCATCCTCAATGTGGCCCGCTCCGAAGCAGGGAAGTTAGAAGCTAGTCGCAGCAGAATTACGGTATGCAAGCTCTTAGAGCGCGTAGCGACCAATGTGGAATTGCACACCAAACGCAATGAAATCCACTTTAATGTTACGACCAAGGGCAACCAAGAAAGCATTGTCCATTTGGATGTGCCCAAAACGGTGCAGGTCCTGAACAATCTGTTACAAAACGCCCTGAAGTTTACACCTGCTGGAGGGACGGTTGAGTTGAATGCTGAGGTGCAACCCGAGCAGGTAGTATTTACAGTACGCGACACCGGCATCGGGATTGAACCGGAAGCCGTGCATCGCCTCTTTGAACCATTTACTGCATTACGCTCGTATGGGACTACCGAAGAGATCAGCTCGGGGCTGGGGTTGTGGATCAGCCGTACCTTCACCGAAGTGCAAGGTGGGCGTATCGAAGTCAAAAGCCAACCGAATGAAGGTAGTGTTTTTCGGGTTTATTTGCCGCTGGTTACCCCAGAGCCGCAAATCATTTATTAGCTTCTCCTGCATTATTGTGCCACCCTTAGCGGATTGTCTAAGGGTGGGCATGAGTTACCATTCCCATGTTCAGTAGTGGTGTTTAGACCACCCGAGCGATAATCGCAGCCACTATCCCCAAAATGAGGGTCCAGCCAAAGCGTTCGTGCAATTTGGCTGTGCCGCGCAATACTTTGTTGAGGCGCTGCGGCGTCTCATAGGCTGCAGCGGCGCGGAGCAATTCGATGGCGCTGGGCAAGGTGACCAGCGTGACGAGGGTATACCAAGGCGCTATTCCCAGGACGACGAGGATCACCAGCAAAGCATAGCTGCCACCCACCAAGATATAATACTCAATGCGGCTGGCACGGCGCCCCAGAATATTGGCTAAGGTTCGTTTCCCTTTCGCCAGATCGCCTTCCAAATCGCGCATGTTGTTGGCGTGTAAGATGGCCGCCACCAGTAGCCCCACCGGCATCGAGAGCCAGATTACATGGGCAGGCACGCTTTGCGCCAAGACAAAATAACTGCCCACGACCATGATCGGCCCCATAAAAATGAAGACCACCACCTCGCCCAAACCTGTATAGGCAAACGCAAAGGGGCCCGCAGTGTAAAACCAGCCGGCCAATACGCTGAAAAGTCCTAGCCAGAGGATAAAGAGCCCGCGGGTCGCCACCAGGTATAAGCCCAACACCGAGCCGATCGCGAAACAGATAACCCCGCCCCAGAAGACTTGATGGGGCGTCAACATGCCCTGCTGCAGCGCCCGATTGGGGCCGAGTGATTCGGGTGTGTCCGCACCTTTCTTCCAGTCGTAATAGTCGTTGATCAGGTTCGTGCCGGCGTGAATGAAGACCGAGGCGATCAACGTGATGACAAAGAACCACCAGTGCCATGCCCCATCATCACCGGCCAGGACTGCGCCCAAAACCACCGGGGTAACACTGGCTGTAAAGCTGAAGGGACGTGCTGCCAACCACCAAGTCCGCACAAAACGGCGAATGCGCGGCTCATCGGTCAATTGACGCTGGGCACGCGTCTCCTCTTGGGCCCGCCGCCAGGGGATCAACTGGTTTTCCAACTCGTTCATCAACGCGGTTTGGCCCCAGCCCAACAAGGCGACCACAATCAACCCGGCGAAGATCGTGGCAATGTCATACCGCTGGTAGCTCTGCCAGATCAACGCGCCGAGGCCACCTTGCGGCAGCAGTAATTCGGTGCCCACAATCACTGTGAGCGAGAAGCCCAAAGCCAGATTGATCCCTGTGAGGATGCTCGGCAAAGCCGCTGGGAAGGCCACGGTCCAGATCAACGCCCAGCCTCGCGCGCCATTGTTGCGGGCAATATCAAAATAGCGCTGGTCGATATTCAATACCCCGGCCAAGGTATTGATCGCCACCAGGAAGAAAACTGAGATAATAACCACCGCATATTTACTGGCCTCGCCCAAGCCAAACAAGATCACCACCATCGGCACAAGGGCAATTTTGGGCACTGGATACAGCGCCGCGATCAGTGGGGCCACCAAGAGGCGTGACCAGCGGTTGATGCCCATCAGCACACCGATTAACACCCCGGGCACCGTGGCCAATACAAAACCGACGGCCATGCGTCGGACGGTAATCAGGGTTGCGGTGAGCAGTGTGCCATCTTGAATTAAGTCAATGAGGCGTACGAAAATCTCACTGGGGGGCGGGAAAAAGCGCCAATCGATCGTGCCGATGGCAACCAGCCCTTCCCAGAGCAGCAGCAAGGTGATGGGTAAAATCAATCCTAATAGGCGTCTTTTCATCATTTGGATTGGTCAACCTCGCGCAGCATTTACTTCCACTTTCAGACTTTGCCAGATATGAAACTCAAGTTCGCCAAATTCGGGGTTTCGCTTGAGTTCATACACACTGCGCGGCCGCGGAAAAGGCACATGGATCTCTTCGATGAAGCGTCCTGGCGTGGCACTCATCACCAAGATGCGGTCGCCCAGGGCCAAGGCTTCATCAATGGAATGGGTGACAAAGAGAATGGTTTTGCGCCGCTCTGGACCGGCTTGCTCCCAGATCTGCAACAATTCATCTTGCAGCAATGTACGATTTTGAGCGTCGAGCGCGCCAAACGGCTCATCCATCAACAAGATCTGCGGATCATTGGCCAAGGCGCGTGCCAACGCGACCCGTTGCCGCATCCCGCCCGAAAGTTGATAGGGGTAGGCCTCGGCAAACTGGCTCAGGCCAACGGTGCGCAACATGTGCGTGACGATCTCGTCCCGTTGGCGCAAACCCACGCCCCGCATCCGCAAGCCGTACTCGACATTGCCATAGACGGTCAACCAGGGAAAGGTTGAATCACCCTGAAAGACCACGCTGTTTAACGGCGCTTCGGGGTCGGGCGCCGGCGCGAGTTCCAGTTGGCCGCTGCTTGGCTGATCCAACCCGGCGATGATGCGCAAGAGGGTACTTTTGCCACAGCCGCTTGGCCCCACCAAGCAGACAAATTCACCCGCGGCCACCGTGAGATTAAGCGGCCCCATGGCTAAGAATTCGCGCTGATCCGGCCCGACATAGCTTTTGGTGAGATTGGTCGCAGTGATGATGTTCATGATCAGCAGACTTGCTCAGATGACAATCTCTCGAGAGAGACTGTCATCTGAGGCTAGCAAACATTTATTCCCAGTCTACCGAGCCGCCCAATTCTTCCAGCGCGGCTTCGGCATAACTCGAGTTGATATAGGCGGACAAATCAATCTCTTCGTCGTAGCTCAATTGCCCTTGATCCATGAAAAAGCGTTGGAGTTCCATCAGATCCTCAACCGGCACCACGCCATTCGGATCATGGTACGAGCGATTGGCCCGCTTGACGACATCGGCCGGCACACCGGTGTAAATTTCGATGATCGCGGCGTTTTCGTCACTATACCACAAGTCGCCATTGAGATCACGCGCTCCCCGGAGGAAGGCCTTGACAAAGCCTTGGGCCAGTTCGGGGTTGGCCTCGGACCATTCCTTGTTGAAGTAGATCACCGTCGAGGTGAAGCCGTCGATAAAATCTTCGCTCAAGCGGACAACCAGACCCTGATCTTCGGCCAAGGTTGCCAAGGGCTCGCCAAGAATACCGCCATCCAAGGCGCCATTTTCCAGTGCGGCCGGCACTTCACGGAAACCGACCCCCAACACTTCCACGTCGGGGAAGTCCAAGCCGCCTTGCTGTAGGGCCCGCCACAGCCAATATTCCGTGGCCGCCCCAACCGAGTTGGTCGAGACTTTTTTGCCCGCAAAATCGCTCATCTGTGTCAGCTCGCCACTCTCGTAGCGGCTTTTGCTAACAACAAAGGGACTGGTCAGTGGTGGGCGCTCGGTGTGCAGCGGGGCCACAATCTCAAATTCGATACCGCGGGCCACGGCGTTGAGCATCCCCGCGCCGATGCCACCACCAGCAACGTCAAAATTGCCTGCTGAGACTTGCACCACATTTTCGGTGCCACCTTCCACGGGCAGCAATTCCACGGCAATGCCTTCCTCCGCGAAATAACCCTTCTCGGCAGCGATAAAGAGCGGTGCGTAAATGGTCACGGGAACATGGCCAACGCGGACGGGTGTGAGGGTATCATTGGTTGTATCAGTTGATGCAGATTCAGTTTCGGTTGTACTGGTGATTTCGGTGGCCGGGGCCACTTCGCTAGCTGGGGTGTCAGTGGCCGATGCTGCTGGCGCAGGTGCCCCTGGGGCAACACAAGCGGCGAGCAGTAAGAGTGTGAGTAGAGGGTAAGCAAACCACTTATACATAGATTGTCTCCTCGAATGGCACTACGCTAATCATGTTCAAAAGCCTATTCGCAGACGATTTCCGTTT
>CAZMRA010000111.1:0-1397 GCA_964568485.1 uncultured Caldilineaceae bacterium
CTCGACACCAACGTTGCCGCCGCCATTATTGGCCCCGATGTTACCCGAGCCATTGCCGACACCAGTATTGCCGGTTCCATTACCCACGCCGACATTCCCGATGCCATTCTCTACACCAACATTACCGCCGCCGTTATTGACACCGATATTTCCCGAGCCATTGCCGACACCCGTGTTGCCAGTACCATTACCCACGCCGACATTCCCGATGCCGTTATTCACTCCGATGTTGCCACCACCGTTGTTAGCGCCGATGTTACCAGCCCCATTCCCGACGCCGGTATTGCCACCACCGTTATTCACGCCGATGTTGCCGATGCCGTTGTTCTCGCCGGTGTTGCCATTGCCGTTGCCAACGCCAATATTGCCAGCGCCGTTGCCGACGCCGGTATTATTATTGCCATTATTGGTGCCAATGTTGCCGATCCCGTTATTGGTACCAGTGTTGCCATTACCGTTGCCAGTACCGATGTTCATCCCACCGTTGCCGACGCCAGTATTGTTATTGCCATTATTGGTACCGATGTTCATCGTGCCATTGGCCACACCGGTGTTGTTATTGCCATTGCCGGTGCCAATATTAAGGATGCCGTTGCCTTCGCCAATATTGCCACTGCCATTGTTCTGACCAATATTCATGTTGCCATTGTTCAGCCCAATGTTGACTTCGCCGTTGCTGCTGCCGATGTTCAGGATCCCGTTGCTGATGCCGACATTACTACTGCCATTCGAATAGCCAATATTGTCCAAACCGTTGCCGATGCCGACGTTGTTGAGGCCATTGGCGACACCCACATTGTTGTGCCCATTATCGACGCCGGTGTTGCCACCACCGTTGTCGGCCCCGACATTACCGGCACCATTGTTGACACCTACATTGCTGGTGCCATTGCCGGAACCGACATTATTGTGGCCATTATCAACGCCGGTGTTCCCACCCCCATTATTGGCGCCAATGTTGCTATCGCCATTGTTGACCCCCACATTGCCGCTCCCATTACCCGAGCCGACATTGCTAGAGCCATTATCAACACCGGTGTTGCCGCCGCCGTTATTGGTGCCGACATTCCCGCCACCATTATCTGAGCCGACGTTACCAGCACCATTGCCACTGCCAACATTGCTACTGCCGTTGCCGGTGCCTACATTCCCACCACCGTTGCCCACACCAATGTTGCCATTACCATTATCAACCCCGACATTGCCCCCGTCCTCTTGGAACAAGGCATTGGCCCAAGAGATGCCAGCCAAACTGGCCAAGGGCACCACACTAATGGCGATCACCACGATCCAAATAAATACTTTCGCCCGTAATATAGCTTTCATTCCAACCTCCTCTTACAAAAAGGCAATAAAAAGTCTGCCCAGTGCGCGCACACTGGGAGATCGATCAAACA
>CAZMRA010000111.1:1407-3214 GCA_964568485.1 uncultured Caldilineaceae bacterium
TAGCGGGTAAGCGAGCGTAGCAGGATATGAGGATTCAGGTCTTGTCAAGCTGGCTTGGGGCTGAGCCAGGGTGGGAAGCAACGAAATCTACCAACGAATCCTTCGATACTGTTCGAACATGAATGACGTAGCTTTGGCAAATTAGTTACGGGACTAGCCACTTCCTTGATTGTCACCAAAACGTGCTATACTACGCGCCCTATGCGACAATCACTCGCCCAGAGCCCTGTTCAACCATCAGCCGGTCCGTGGCTGCGCCTCAGCTTGCCCCTCGGGTTGCTGGGGATTTTCTGGCTTCGACTGCAAGCATTAACCCATCAGCCCATCTGGTGGGACGAAGCACGCAATCTTGATGTAGCGATGCGACCGTTTTGGCAGATCGCCGGCGCGCCTGAGCTCGATATTCAGCCCCCTCTCTACTATTGGCTGCTACATGGGTGGCTAGGTGGCGCGGGCCTCGCGCCGGGCGCTGATCCTGTCCAGTTGGCCTTCGTGGCCCGCCTGATGAGTGTTGCGGTCTGCTTGCTCGGTTGTACTTTGCTCTATCGCTTAGGCCGCCAGCTCTTCGCCCCATGGGTCGGTGTGATCGGCCTGTTGATCGCCGGGCTTTCGCCCTTTTGGCAAGCCGAAAGCCAAGAGACGCGTATGTACACGCTCGGCTTCGCTTTGCTGACCGCCGCTGCACTCGCCTTAATGCGCCTGATCGCCATTGAAACTGCTACGGATGTAGGCGCAATCAGATCACGCCAACGCTGGAGCGCCGGGCTCAGCTTTGTCTTCCTGTCCACGGCGGCGCTGCTCACGCACTACAATGCGCTCTTTATTCTGGTCGCCTGGTATGGTTGGTGGGGCATTTGCGCGCTCCTCCGGCCGGATCGCTGGCGGCAGCTGCGCACCCTCTTTGCGTGCGGGCTGGCGATGGTGGTCCTGCTGCTCCCGATTATTCCCATCGCACTGCGACAGATTCCCACCTACGCCAATCCGAACTTGGTTGTGCCGACCATTGCCGACTATTTGCGCCAAAACTGGCAAGCCTACTGGGGCGGCTATGCCTTTGATCCGGCATTCTTGGGCGGTTATGGCATGTGGTGGCTGGGCGCAGCGCTCGTCTTCTTTGTGACGGGATTGGCCGCGTTTCTCTGGTCGGGCCGTGCTGCCGTGCTGGCCCATCCGGTCGCTTTCTTGCTGGTTTGGGCAATCGGTGGACTGGCTCTATACTATCTGGCGGTGCTTGACCGGGGCGCATTTAATGTGCGCTACAGCAGCTTTATCACGCCCGCTCTCTATTTGTTGATGGCGGTGGCGCTGTATGCCTGGATCAAGCGCTGGCGTCTGCTCGGGTTGATCATGCTGGTTGCGCTGCTCATTGGGTTTGCCCCTGCCTTGCGCGCCGATCTGCTGGACGAGCGGTTTGCACGCGAGGACATCATCGGCGTGACTGCCTGGTTGCGGCAACAAGCCGGGCCGGAAGATCTGATTCTGGTCGACCAGAAGTATCCCTTCGGCTTCTATTACGAGCGCTTTGCCATTGAACCAGAGGTGCAGCCGACCGGGGATGAAGCAGCACCGGCGCGCTATCTCTTTGTGGACATCAACACGCTCGAGCAACGCTTGAATGAATGGGCCAGTGATGCGCGCCAAGTGTTTTGGGTACAATGGTTTGAAAGCGACACCGATCCGCGCCACGCAGTGCCATTTTTGCTGGATCAAGCTGGGCACTTGGCAGGCAGCCAGAGCTTTCAAGGCTATGTGATCGATTGGTGGGTGTTCGACCCGCCCAATCGATTCACCTTGGGGGATGAATGGC
>CAZMRA010000111.1:3314-14753 GCA_964568485.1 uncultured Caldilineaceae bacterium
ATCGATTGGTGGGTGTTCGACCCGCCCAATCGATTCACCTTGGGGGATGAATGGCAGCCCTTGCAGCTGCGCTTTCCCCCCGCTGCCGAGACGATCGCTGTCTCCTTGCCGACGACGTCCATCGCGCCGGGCAAATCGCTCCCAGTGGTGATCCGCTGGCAGCGCGGGCCGAGCGACATACCGCCGCGCCCCTACAAAGCACGCGTTGCGCTTTACAATGATGAGGATGCCCGTTTGGTGCAAAGTGATGAGCGGCTGCTCAATGATCGTCATGTGATGCCCGCCTATTGGGAAACTAACGACCAGCCGCTCAACGTTTATGGGCTGGCCCTGCCCGCCGATCTACCCGCCGGTAGCTATCAAGTGCGCCTGTTGGTGTATGATGGCGAGACACTCGAACCGCTCAGCGTGCTCGACGAAGCGGGCAACCCTGCCGGAATCGAGCCCTCCCTCGGCTCCGTTATGGTGGGTGAGTAACCGATCTGACAAGTAGCTCGACTCTATGCCGATTTTGCCTACGTTATGACCATCTATCGCCGTTATGGACTTCGCCTGCTGATCACCCTGTTGGTTTTGGTCTACACCTTTACCAACGCGGGCCGCTTTCACATCATCGACGAGGTCAGCCTATTTGCGCTCACCGAATCGGTGGCCCAACGGGGCGCCGTCGACACCAACGCCATCGCCTGGACCCAATGGGTCAACAGTCCGGGGGAAGTTTTAGGGGAATTTGGTCCGGATGGTCAAGTCTTTAGCAAAAAGGGGCCCGCGCCGGCTTTGCTGGCTGTGCCCTGGTATTGGCTCCTGCGCTGGATTGCCCAATTGGAGATCGAGATCGGGCTGCTGCAAGGCACCTTGCTCTGGAATGGGATCGTCACCGCGTTGACCGCAGCGCTGCTGTGGCTCACCGCCCGCCAATTGGGCTATAACGATCGCACCGGCGCAGTGCTGGGGTTATTCTTTGGCTTGGGCACCATTGCTTGGCCCTATGCCAATCACTTTTTTGGTGAGCCGCTGAGCGCCTTTGCCCTGTTGCTCACCTTCTATAGCTTGCTCTGTTATCGCAATCTGCAACAAACGCGCTGGCTCTGGCTGGCGGGCCTCGGTGCGGGGATCGCCATAATCACGGTGACTGCACATGCGCTCCTGGTGGCCATCCTCCTCGCCTACTGGCTGTTTGGCGAGCTGCAACTGTGGCTGGCAAGTCGTCAGGAGCAATCAGCCCCCGCATTCAGCTTGCGGCCAGTGTTGGCGGCCTCGTCTCTGATCACCCCATTACTGCTGGCGAGCGCATTTTTACTCTGGTACAACCGCATCCGCTTTGGTGATCCCTTTGCCACCGGCTATCACTTTGATAGTGGTGAAGGCTTTACCACGCCGATCTGGCAAGGCTTGTGGGGCTTGCTGATCAGCCCCTATCGCGGTGTCTTTTGGCATACGCCGATCTTCTTGGCGACGCTTTTCGGGTTTCTGCCTTTTTTGCGCCGCCACCGGGATGAAAGCTGGCTCATCGCCGCGCTCTCCCTGACACTGATCGGCCTGTACAGCACCTGGTGGATGTGGTGGGGAGGCTTTGCTTGGGGGCCGCGCTTCCTGGTGCCGCTCTCGCCCTTCTGGATATTGATCCTCGCTCCGCTGGTGGAAGAGACCATTACTCGCTCCCAGCCGGCCGATCGCCGACGCCGCTCCTGGGCCGAACGACTACAGTCACTTGACCGCCGCGGGGTATTGTTGCTTGCCTTGTTCTTCTGCTCCTTTGTGGTGCAGATCCTGGCCGTCAGCGTCAACTATGTCAATTACGAAAGCCGACTGCGCGAACGCTTCCCCAGCGATTTTAGCGATCCATTGGCGTTTCCGCCGCCAGCGCAGAGCCTAGCCGATTGGCTGTCTAGTCCCGTCTTTGGCCAAATTGAGTTGCTCACCGAAAGCCTGCGGGCGCATAGTGATCTGGCTTGGTTACCCATCGAAGGAGGCATCCATTGGCAAACGCTGCTGATCAGCCTGGCCGGGATCGGTACAATCTTGTTTGCTGGCTGGCAATGGTGGCAAAGCCAACCAACCAATCGCCGGGCGAATGGACCAAGTTGGCCGACGCGGACGCTGTTGCCATTGTTGGCTGTGCTGGGCATGGCAACCTGGCTCGGGGAAAGCAGCAGCGATCCCCTCTATGGCCAGCCTGACGAAGGCTACCGCGCTATCCTGAGCGAAGTGTGCGACAGCATACGCCCCACCGATGCGATGATCTCGATTGCGCCTTACGCCTACCATTTGCCGATGAATTGGCTTGCGGGCGATTGCGACAGTCCGCTGCCCATCTTCGGATACGCCGCCAATAGCATGGAGCATCCCGAAGCCCAGCAAGTCCTGGGCCGGGTCGCTCAAGTCTACGAGCGGATATGGTTTGTGACTGGTGGAATGGCCCCCAATGACCCCGACAATACGGTCGAGCAATGGCTTGCTGCTGCCGCTTATAAAGCGGATGACCGTTGGTATGGCGATTATCGATTAGTACGTTATGCCAGCCCACAAGCCCTGAGCAATGCCCAAGAAGTCCCACTAGATATGTTCCTCACCGATTTGCAAGGCCAACAGGTGACTATCTGGGCTGCACGTGCGCCTGGTGTCGTCAGCGCTCAGCAGATCATTCCGGTCGAACTGATCTATCAACTGGACACTCCTGTGACTGCCAATTTGCGCTGGTTTGTGCAATTGCTTACGGCGGATGATACGCCCATTGCTTTGATCGATACCGCACCCGCGCAAGGCTACGCTAGCTTTCCCAATCTAGCCATCGGCCAGCAATTTGTCGAGAAAGTGGCACTTCAATTGCCCGAGCGGATGACGCCGGGCCGCTATCGGTTGATCGCTGGGCTCTACAATCCGGATCAACCGGCGCCCAATCGGCTCATCACCCCCACTGGGCGCGACTCGGTGGATCTCGGCATTCTGGTGGTGCGCTGATCCGGCCAACGATAACTACGGGATTCATCAACAGAGACAATATGGGGCAGCAGCAGCGCGTGAGCAAAGGACGAATCTCGGTTTGGGACGCTATCGGGCAGTGGGGCGAGCGCCATCCCCATTGGGTTGCCTTCACCACCTTTGTGGTTGCAGCCCTACTCTTTTATGCCCCACTCCTGCTCGGGGTGGCCACCTTTCCCGCTGGGGATTTCACCGATCACTTTCTGCCCTTTAGCCAATTTCAACAGGCGGCCATCCGCCAAGGCCAACTCCCGGTCTGGAACCCCGCCACCTATAGCGGGCACCCCTTCCTAGCCGATCCCCAAGCTGCGGTCTTTTATCCGCTCAGCAATCTCTTGTTGCTGCTGACCTTGCCCTGGCCAGACAGTGCGGCTCGCCTCTATTTCCTGCAGATTGAGGCGATTCTTCAGATCGCGCTGGCAGGCTTTTTTATCTATCTGCTGGTGCAGCGCCTCACGCAAAATCGCTGGGCCGGATGGCTTGCGGGCTGTTCGTTTGCCTTTTCGGGGTACCTCACAGGCTATCCGCCCTTGCAACTCGCCATCTTGCGGACTGCGATCTGGCTGCCGCTGCTGTTATGGCTGCTGGATCACGCCTGGGCCGCGCCACGCCGGTGGGGACCATGGCTGGCCGCTGGGCTGGTGGCTGCCTTCACCATCTTTGCCGGACATCCACAAACGCTCCTGCACACTGGGTATGCGGTGGCGGCTTTTTGTCTCTTCCGCCTGCTAAGCGACGGTCGCCAGGCAATCCTACAGAGGCTAGCCGGTCTCTGCCTGGTGGCCGCGCTGGCCATCGGACTAGGTGCCGTCCAGTTGCTGCCCAGCCTGGAATTTACCGGGCTGAGCGTGCGGGCTAACGTCGATTATGAATTTGTGAGCGGGGGCTTGCCGCTCCAAGACTTTTGGCAGATCTTGTTGCCGGGCGTATTGACCCAGTTTTCGCCCCTCTACATCGGTGTGATTGGCTTGGGTTTGGCTCTGCTGGCCTTGCTGGCGCTAGTCGGCCCCATCTACACACCAAGCGAGCGGCGGCACATCTATTTTTTTGCCGGGCTGACAATCTTGGCGCTGCTCATCGCCACGGGTGATCACTTGTCTCTTTACCAGTTGCTCTATCGCTTCGCCCCCGGCTGGAATCTCTTCCGCGGTCAAGAACGGGCCGCCTTTTTGGTGGCGTTTGGCTTGAGCATCCTCGCTGGCTATGGTGCGGCCATCCTCCCACGGTTGGCCGCACCAGCTCGGCAGCGGCTTGCCCTGCTGATCAGCGTGATTATCGCGCTGGGGGTTTATGGCTATGGCATCTTCTGGCAATTGATGGAGCGCAGTGCCATCGGTCAAGGCCGTTATCTGCTGATCGCCTTTATGACGGTGCTCGCCGCCGGGCTGTTGATTGTGACTATGCGCATTCCCGGTTGGAGTCGCCGCCGTCAATGGTGGATCGCCGTGGCCATATTGTTGAATCTCTGGTGGGCCAACAGCTTTACCAACCTCGCGGTCGGCGGACCCAGCGAACGCACCGCACTGGATCCGGCCATCACTGAACTGGCCGCCGCTGTCCAGGCACAGCCCACCAGCAATCTGGGGCTCCCCAGCCGCGTCTACAACGAATTCCGGGTACACGAAGATTACGCCATGCGGGTCGGGCTAGAGGATCTGTGGGGGAGTAGCCCGTTGCGGGTGGCCCGCTATGCCCAGCTCTTTGACAATTTCCCGCTGGATCGGGCGTGGACCATGATGGGCGTCGAGTATCTGCTGACGTGGCGCCGCGAATTGTTCGAGACGAGTGAGCTGCTGGCCGAATTCCCGCAGGAAACAGACACCACCTACTTGCACCGCTTAACCGAGCCCAATCCGCGGGCCTGGGTAGTCGGTGCGCTGCGGACGGTCAGCGATGAGGAGGCCGTTACCCTGCTGGCGGATCACGCCGTCCCGTTGCAGGAAGTAGTGCTTATTCCCGCCGAGCTGGCCACCAGCACCGCTCAGACATCCCAACCGATCAGCACCACCATTACGCTGGCTCGGCTAGCGCCCAATCAACTGCGCGTACAGGTCACCAGTGCCGAAGCGGGCCTGTTGGTGATCAGCGAAAATTGGCTGCCCGGCTGGCAGGTACAAGCCCCAATTTGCACTCGTGATGGCACTGGCCCGTGCGATCTCGCAACGCCGGTGTTGGGGCTGCCGCCGCTGCAAGTCCAGCGGGTCAATCTCACCTTGCTCGGCGTCCCTATCCCCGCGGGGGAAGTTTCATTTGAATTGCACTATTGGCCGCGCACGGTGCAACTCGGCTTGTGGATCAGCGCAAGCACCGCTTTGCTGATGGTTGGCCTCGGGCTCGGGCGTTGGTGGTGGCGAAGGCGGACCGTGTGAGCAAGCAGGGGACCAGGCTCGTGCTGCTGGCGATCTTGCTGGCGGCCTTTGGCTTGCGATTGTGGCAATTGGATGCGCAAGAGCTGCGCGGGGATGAGGCCTTTGGCTATTTTTTCAGCCTGCCCAGTTACCGCGAAATCATTGACACCACCTTGAGCTTGCGCGAGCCGCATCCGGTAGCAAGCTACTATGTGCAGAAATTCTGGCTCAGCTGGGCCGGACACAGTGAATTTGCTCTGCGCTTTGTCAGTGCCTGGTTTGGGATGCTGGCAGTTCCGCTCATCATTCGGCTAGGTCAATGCTTGGGATTGTCCCGCCCGACCTGGTTGATCGCAGGCGCCTTGTTGGCGGTCAGCCCGTACGCTATCTGGCACAGCCAAGATGCGCGCATGTACAGCCAAAGCCTGGCCTTGACCCTGGCCAGTAGCTGGCTGGCCGTGGAATGGTGGCAGCGCCGCGGCTGGCTCCGGGGTGGCGGCTATGTGCTGGTCAGTTGGCTGGCGTTGCACACCCACTATTACAGCGCCTTTGTCTTGGTGACGCAGAACCTCTTTCTGCTGGGGCGAGCCGGGATCACGCGGCGTATGTGGCCGACGCTCACGGCTTGGTTCTCGCTCCAAGCGTTGCTTGCTCTACTCTATTGGCCGTGGTTGCAAGCCGCTAGTCACATTCTCAGCGGCTATAGTGGCAATGGGGATTCCCCCGGCTTCTGGGCCATGCTGGAACGCTCACTCAGCCTCTTTCTGGTGGGTGAAAGTACGCCCGTGGCGCAGCGTCCGCTCTGGGCAGGAGTGGCGGGTCTGTTGTTGATCGTCGGCCTGCTCCGGCTTGGTTGGCCCACTTCGTCCCAGCGCCGGGTTGCCGGATTGCTGCTGCTCTATTTGGCTGTTCCCGTATTGGCGACGTGGTACAGCTCTTGGGAGCGCCCGATCTTCAACGAGCGCTATCTGGTGGCCGCGCTGCCGCCCTTTCTGCTGTTGGTGGCGGTCGCCCTCAGCCCATTACCCACGGCGGGATTACGCACATCACTGGTGCGCTTCAGTCCGCTGCTCCTTACGCTACCCGTATTGATCGGCCTGCTGGCCGCGCTGCAACGCCATTACACTGACCCAGCCTATAGCAAATCACGTGGTTGGCGCGAGCTTGCCGCCACCTTGACGCGCCTGACATCGGCACTCCCGGCAGAGCAGAGCCGCATTGCCCAAAATTTTCCCGACCCCACGCTCTGGTACTATTATCGGGGCCCGTTGGAGCATCTGGTGTTGCCCCCCGCAGCGCAGGATCACGCCGGAGCAGCCGCCGCAGTCAGCGAGATGGCCGCGCAAGCAGTGCAGCGGGTACTGCTACCCGTACAACCGGCCGACCACTGGGACAACGAGCAGATCGCGGCCACCGCGCTGGCCAGTCATTATACCCTGGCCGCCACGCAGCAGGTGGGCGTCTGGCCACTGCAGTTGTATGTCCCTACTGCCCTGCCCCTGCAACCGTTGACCAGCACCTTCACCAATGGGCTGCAATTGACCGGCTTTGCGCATCAACCAGCCACGTTGGTGGCCGGAGATTGGTTGGTGGTGCAACTGGCGTGGCAAGGCAACACCAGTCAACTGAGCGGGAACGAGGCAGTCACGGTCCAGCTATTGAACGAGCACGGCCAGCTCGTGGCCCAGGATGATCGGCCCCTACTGCTCAGCGCCGCGGGAGCGAACACCCCAACCTTGACGACCTATGCTATACTCCTCCCGATGGATCTGCCCGTAGCGCGCTATCAGCTAATCGCCGGTGTGTATGATCCTGCCCAAGCTGGCGCCCCGAGGCTTGTGACGAGCACCGGAGCTGATCATATTGTGTTGACTGAGTTCGAATAGATCATGTCTATGTTACAGATTTCCTACCAGCGGGCGCAGCAACTTCTCTTCGCTCCCAATCCCTTGGTGCGACGAGTGACCCTCGGCTTGGTAATTGCCCTGGGCGCCTCAGGTATTGCGCTCTTCATTGGTGTCTTTGGCCCGCTGCTCGCCCTCGTTGCCGCGGCCGCCTTGATTGCAGGCGCGCTGATCCTGACCGATACACACTGGGGATTTGTGGCCTTGGCGGCCGTTACCTTTGGCTTACCCTTTGCCACGCTGCCCTTTAGTATTGGCTTCAAGCCCACTTTTTTAGATATTGCGCTCGGGGCGCTCTGTTTTGTGTGGCTATTCAAGCTGGTCATCGGCCAAGAGCGGGAATTTATCGCGACGCCACTCGGGCTGCTGGTAGCGCTCTTTATGTTGATCGCTGTCTTTAGCTTTACCTATGGGTTGACGCATAGCCGCGCCACCACCTTTGTCATCCGCCGCTTTGCCGAAATCCTGATCGGCATCGGTCTCTTTTTTGTGGCAGTCAACATGGTACGCACCGAAGCCGAACTAAGCTGGATCACCCGGTGGTTGCTATTGGCTGGCTGGGGCTGTGGAGCGATTGCGATTCTCTTTTATGTCTTGCCGCAGACCACAACCATCTGGATTTTGGATCGGCTGGCGCGGTTTGACTATCCTGGTGGCGCTGGCGCGTTGCGCTTCATCGAGGATGACCCCGAAGGGACCATGCGGGCCATTGGCACAGCGGTGGATCCCAATGTACTGGGTGGGATGATGATCCTCGCTACTGGGTTGATGGCGCCGCAGCTTTTTGCGCGCCAACGCCTTTTCCCGCGTTGGTTTACACTGATCATGATGGCGACCACCACGCTCGCCCTCTATCTCACCTACAGCCGCTCCGCCTTGTTGGGCCTCGCCACGGCCATTGGGCTGCTAGCAGTGCTGAAATATCGCAACTTGATCTGGCTGGGCTTAGCTGGAGGTTTGCTCCTGCTGACATTGCCGCAGACGCAAGAATATGTTGCTCGTCTGATGGAAGGGTTGGCTGGGGAAGATCTCGCTACCCAAATGCGCTTTGGCGAATACAAAGATGCCCTGATTTTGATCAGCCGCTACCCGCTCTTTGGGGTGGGGTTTACCGGCACACCCGACATTGACATTTACTTGGGTGTCAGCATGCTCTATTTGATCATTGCCGAGCATATGGGGCTGATTGGCCTTGGCATCTTTTTGCTGGTAATGGGTGGATTCTTTCTGCTCTGGATACGCGCATGGCGGGCGGGTCTGCCGGAAAAACGCGAGGCAATCTTGCTGGGGTATGGTGGGGCCGTGTTGGGTGCCCTGGTCAGCGGCATTTTTGACCACTACTGGTTCAATATGACTTATCCGCACATGAGCGCCCTCTTTTGGCTGTACATCGGGCTGGCAACCGCCACCTTGCTGCACGCCAAGCCGGAAGAGTACACCATAAGCGAGTAGTTTCCGACTTTAGCCAAAGAGCGACCCTCGTAAGTCACACTTCCAGCTTGACCACATCTGAATAATCCATACAAAACAAAAGACTTCCTTGGTTGACTTCGGGCACTCATGATGCCCACATGAACCAAGGAAGTCTTTGATTATCTGCTCATCCTCACAAATTTCGGGATGAGTTATCTTGGCAAAACAGTACTAGCGCTCGATCTCAAACTCGGCAACTGCGGTCATGTTCCAACGCAGGCGTGGATCTTGCTCAGCAGGGTCGATCACCACGGTGTACACAATATCCCCGCGGTTATCTTCACCCAGCAGGCGAACTGACTTGACTCGCCCTTCCATGATCAGATCAGGCAGTGCATCAAAGGTCAAGGTGACCGGCGTTTCGGTATTCACGCCGATGACATCCAGCTCGGTCAGATCTTCGGTTTCGATTTCCCACAGTGATAGGTCAGCCAACAAGATCAACGGAGCAGCGGGTGAGGCTTGCTCACCGACATTGATATTTACCTGTGCTACGACACCGTTAAAGGTTGCCCGCAATTCAGTGTCAGCTAGGCTCACCAAAGCCTGCTGCAAGGTAGCGGTTGCAGCGGCAACATCAGCCTCCGCAGCGGCAATCTGCTCTTGGCTGGCAGGCGTCAGGAGTAGATCCAGCGCAGCTTGGCTGGCCCGAACATTCGCCTCGGCTTCCGCTAGATCGTCGGGCATTGCATTCTCAGCCGCACTGAGTTGGGCGGCGGCGCGGCGAATCTGCGCATTGGCATTCGCCACATCGGCTTGGCTGGGCCCAGCTTGGAGATCCGCTAAGCGAGCTTGAGCCGCTTCATACGCTATCGTAGCACGTTGAAGGTCGGCCGACTGGATCGTTGCACCCACATCTGGGCGCCAACGCACATCATTATAAGCCCGCTGGGCACGTGTTAACTCAGCCTCAGCACTGGCAACCTCGGCGCGGGCAGCGATCAGCTGTTCTTCCGAGGGGCCTTCAAGTACCTTCGCCAAGGCAGCTTGTGACGCAGCCAGATCGGCTTGTGCGCTAGCAATGCTCCCCGGCAGTGAGGCATTGGCCAAACGATTGTAGCGCGCTTGCGCCGCATCCAATGCCGCTTGCGCCGAAGCGATCTCAGCCTCGAGCGGCCCAGCCAACAATTGTTCCAGCGTGGCTTGCGCTCGCTGCAAATTGGCTTGGGCCTGCGCGACAGCCACTTGCTGTTGGGCATCAGACAAGCGGAGCAGCAGTTGGCCTGCCTCGACTTGATCACCTTCGCTGACTAAGATCTCTTTCACAATGCCGCCGACAGCCAAGCTCAAAGTCGCTTCTTGCACAGGCACCACGCGTGCATCGGCAACGACGCTATTGAGTGAAGGTTGTGTGGTTTCGGCAGCGGGGGTGGCTTCAACCTCTGCAGTGGCTAGATCGGCAGCTGGTGGCGTTAAACCGAGCGAACTAAGCAGCCCGGCTTGATAGGCTACATATCCGCCAGCTCCCAACACAATCAAAATTATCAGTATGAGTAACCATCTACGCATCGTTTTTGCACCTCCACAAGGTGTGGTGGTTTTGATTTTTTCTTTTGGATTAGATCTTTTGTTTCATTAGAGCAACATTTTGATCAATACGTGATTATCAGGGTCAGAGTTGCAAGCCGGCCTACAATTAGGCGAAGAATTGGACCCGATTTGCAACCAATTGCTGCGATCTCACAATCACACCGATTGACAATAGCACAAAGCGATTATTCGCACAAGAGATTGACCGATAAGGGGCAGTAACTGACTTGTTCACAGAAGCGTCTATTATGGTATCAGCGAAGCTTAGAACGCTTTTCGTAACGGAGCTACAGAGGCGCTACCAAGTGTGGCAGTCCGATTGGTAGCTTAGTCGGCTTGGTTCTCTAGTTGCCAGTTCAAGGGCTAAAAAACTTGACGTACACCGCCCTCTAAAGGTACAATTCCCGTTTGTGGGTCCGTGTATCCATACCAACCATTCACATGAGCATGCATTTGCGTTCCTCCCCTTTGGGGACGCAAAGCCGCTCCCGAAGTTTCGGCATTACAAGCGTAATCGCCGAACGCGGCATAGATAAGGGAGAAGTTATGTACGCAGTTATCCGAACCGGTGGTAAGCAATATTGCGTTGCTGCTGGCGACACTTTGGAAGTCGAAAAATTACCCGGTGACGTTGGTGATAGCGTCACGCTGGACGACGTGCTGTTAGTCGCCAATGGCGATGACATCACAGTTGGTCAACCCAAGGTCGATGGTGCCTCAGTTACGGCAAAAATCACTGGCCAATATCGTGGTACCAAGATTATTGTCTTTCGCTACCGCCCCAAGAAGCGCATTCGTGTCCGCCGCGGCCATCGCCAATGGCGCACCCGGCTCGAGATTACCGCAGTCAACCTGTAATCTTTTTCGAGGCAGCGCTTTCTAGATTATCGCAAATGCTGAGATAGAAGTCTATCTCTGTTACAAGAGGAGAGCATCAACATGGCACACAAAAAAGGTGGCGGTTCTAGCCGCAACAACCGCGATTCGAATGCACAGCGATTGGGTGTTAAGCGGTTCGGCGGGCAGCAAGTATTGGCTGGCAATATCTTGGTTCGCCAACGCGGTACCCGCTTTTATCCTGGTCTGAATGTCGGCATTGGCAAGGACGATACTCTCTTTGCTACCGAAGCTGGTGTGGTTAAATTTGAATGGGGCCGCGGTGGCCGCAAATTAGTCAGTGTCGTACCGGCAGAGGCAGCCTA
>CAZMRA010000112.1:0-283 GCA_964568485.1 uncultured Caldilineaceae bacterium
ATTCCCGCGGAACATGCGGAGACAAACGGCCACGCCGAATCAATCTCCGTGAGCGCATAGCTGGTAGTAGGTGCATACAGCATTAGATACAATTCTATAAGGTTGTTCATTGCCCTGGTCAGCGGTTATACATCGACCAGGGCAATTTTATTGCGCGGTAGCCGCAACACATATTCATTGGAAAGCTACCTGTAATAACCACAGGTTGCTAATTTGCAGCGGGAGTTGTGGTTAACGGCATCCCTGTCAGTTTAGCGCTCGGGCTGGTAGATCAACCCCAAAA
>CAZMRA010000112.1:293-9213 GCA_964568485.1 uncultured Caldilineaceae bacterium
TCTATTAGGTTGTTCATTGCCCTGGTCAGCGGTTGTACATCGACCAGGGCAATTTTCTTGGGCGAGATCACCAACCACCATAGCTAAGGCAGATTTCACAGCTACGCATAAAAAATCTGCGAAATCTGTGCAATCTGCGGTTACACCCTACCTGATTGGACCTGAGCGTTTAGCGCTCGGGCTGGTAGATCAACCCCAAAACCCCGTTGCTGAAGGGACGGCTTTCCACCAATTTGAGCTTGGCGGTGGTGCCCGCTTCAAAGAGGCGTTGCCCCTCGCCTAAGACCACCGGATAAACCAGCAGCCGCAATTGATCAACGAGGTTGTGCTTGAAGAGAGTCTGCACCAACTTGCCGCTGCCATGGACGACGATATCTGAGCCAGCTTGCTGCTTGAGTTGCGTAACCGCGTCGACGACATCACCCTGGAGCAGGCGGGCATTCTTCCATTCCACCTTATCTAAGGTCGTGGAGGCTACATATTTGCGGGCATTGTTGAAATAATCGGCCCCAGGATCGTCACTAGTTGGCCAAGCTGCGGCGAACCCTTGATAGGTCACGCGCCCCAACAACAAGTCTTGATCGTCGGAGGTCTCTTCGGCCTTAAAATTGGAGATCTCGTCATTCCAATATGGGAAGGTCCAGCCTGGATTTTCGATAACACCATCTAAAGAGATAAATTCTGTAACGATTAACTTGCGCATACCTTGTTTCCTTTGGTCTTATGACTGACCCGAGCCACCGAATGCCCGGTAAGCTGTGAGTATGTATCAATAGACCCAGTTTAGCGCAATCGCAGAGATTTGTCTTGAACAAAAACGACATCTTCAAACCTTTTTGAGACCTATGAAACCATATCAGCGCGGCCACATCGATCGTCCAGCGAGTAGTTTGTTTAATATCGGAGCATATTGTCAGGAGCTAGTGAAGCCAGCCTAAGCGGGGATTGCAATGCTGCAAGCAGCGGGGTTGCTTGCAGCATAAGCGCTTCTAACAAGTGTGCGGTTTGCACTCACCTCACGGTGATCGTAGGCAGCTCTTGCCCACGTCCTTGTAACACGGCGGCTCGACGCGCCATCAGCCCGCTAAGCAGGGCAGCAATCACCATCCCACCAGCCAGGATAAAGAGCACCATGTTTTGCATCTTGGCAATTTCATCGGGATCAGTCCCTACTGGCATCGCGTAGGTGGCACCAACCCAGAAGAGCAAGCCAAAGAGCAATCCGAGGATCGCGCCAAGAATAGCGCCGGCGATAAAGGGAGATCGCCCCGGACGCCCGCGCGAAAAAATCGTGTAATTCCAACCTGCCGGCAGTGCTAGTAACCAGGCCATGGGCGTCATACACAGTACACCAGGCTGATTCTGATAAACCACAAAAGCGACGACAGCTCCCCAGATGAGGGTCCACATCACCAGGGAACGCAGAAGAGCACCAAAGTTCAGAAAAGGTTGATTGGGTAGAGACATACTTCTGGCTTTCTATAACTGATGGTTGGTTGGTTGAATACGCTACTAGCACGGGGTAATGCTCTGCTGTATGCTTATTTTTAGTATAGGGAGTAGCGTCACAAAAGTGACACAAAATCGTGAAGCAAAAGCTAGGGATGGGGAATTGAAGCAACGATAGCGAAGTGACTGAGGTGTAATGGTGGGCGATTGGGGTACTGCAGGAGGGACAGATTTAATCAGACGTTCACAGATTGAAAGAAAGACTTACCTGAAGTCTATGCGTTTGGCAATAGTCATCGAAGTAACTATCTCCAAACGCACAGGCTGTGGAAAACAGCGCTCAGGTAGCTATTGAGCAGCCTTGGTGACCAACGCTTCTAGCCGATTGAACGAGGCCGCTGCGCCATCTTCCATCCCATAACTCATCATGCCATCGCGATCGGCAACCGACTGGAAGACAGAATGATCAATCAGTACTGTTTTGCCATCTTGCTCTTCAAACGTAAGCGTTTCGAGCAACACGTGGCCGGGCATCCCTTCAAATTCAAAGGTATAGACGATCCGCTCGGGCGCCTGGATCTCGTGAAAGACGCCGTTGAAGGCATATTCATTACCATCCGCATCACGCTCGACGAAGCGCCAGACACCGCCTTTGCGCACATCCAATTGATCAATGTGTGTGGTCGAACCATCCGGCCCTCCCCACCACTGCGCAAGCATTTCGGGATCGGTATAGGCCTTGAAGACCAGCTCGCGGGGAGCATCGAAACTGCGAGTCATCTGGATAGCATGGCTTTGGGGTTCGGCAATCACGGTTAATTTAGACATGTAGCACTCCTATGGTTCTACTAAAAAGCTTGTGTAAAAAACTCCGGCCAGGGGTTGTGTACGAATATCAGCACTCTGACTTTACTGCTGAGCCAGATATTCTTCTAGGCGATCCCAGGTCTCGCCGATACCTTCGACGGCGCCCATCGCTAAGACCGCTTCCAAATCAGCAACTGTGGCGAATTGGGTGGTGCTAGTGAGCTTCGTCTTCCCGTCCTGTTCAGTGAAGCTCACAGTGATCAACATTTCTGGTGTACCAGGAATAACATTCCCCTCGGCGTCGATGAATGTATCCCGATAGACAATCCGGTCGGGTGCAACAATCTCTTCATAGAAAGCTTTGCCCCAAGATTCTTCACCATCTGGTCCGCGCATGCAATAGTGCCAAATACCGCCGGGTCGAAAATCCACTGTGCAGATGGGCAACGTCCAGCCTTTGGGACCCCACCAATGCGCTAGATGTTGTGGATCTTGCCACATCTGGAAGACTAGTTCACGTGGGGCATTAAAAACTCGTTCCACGGTCAATTCGCGAGTAGCGGAATTGCTGGTGACCTGGGTGCTGGCTTGATTGTTTGTCATGAGATTCCTCCTCTAATGTTGCACAAAATGTCTAGGAATGGTCATTGGTAGCTTGAGCTTGCCGCTGAATTTCTTGTAGATAGGCGTCCAAGCGGTCAAACTTCGCTTCCCAATGTCGCCGATACTGGTCGATCCAGTCCGAAGCTTGGCGCAGTGGCTCAGCTTGCAAGCGGCACGGTCGGTATTGTGCCTCCCGCCCCCGTTCGATCAGACCGGCCTTTTCGAGCACCTTCAAGTGTTTGGTGATCGCCGGCATGGTCATGTCAAAGGGTGCGGCAAGTTCAGTGACAGTCGCTTCTCCCTGAGCTAACCGAGCAAGAATGGCTCGTCGAGTTGGGTCGGCTAGGGCAGCAAAAACAGCGCTCAGTTCATCGGATTCCATAGTTATTTTACCTTTTAGTTAATTAACTAATTGGTATAGTACACTATGAAAAATCATTTGTCAATAGGCAATTTCAAGTTTTTTCAAAATTGGTGGACTTTTATTCGGAAACGGGGAGCAAACCAATGATGGCCGCTGTTAGAGCCATCATTGGTCGTCGTTGATGCTGGGCCACGGCAGCGATTGAGCTGATTAAGCTGCCCACGCCTCTCGGCGATTGAGTACGGCGTTTAAAACGACCGGAGCGACACGCACTTGCTCGTCCCCTACATAGGTGGATTGGAGCTCGTCAAAACAATCATCAGGGGTGCGGGTGAGTGCCGCCAACTGGTCGAAGCGGGCCAGCTGTGCATCATTCAGTACTTCGCCGACGTCGGGCATGGCCCCCCAAACATCCCAAGGGAGCATCTCCAAGTTGTTGAGTGCGGCAAAATCACGCAAGATGTTACCGGCAATAAACCAGTAACCACTCTCCTTCAGAAAACTGAACCCAAACTTGGTTGGGTCAGCCTTCCCGGCACGCGAATGCGCCCAAGCGTCGCCTGCGATCACGAATTGGTCATGCGGCACATCAAGTCGATCGAACTTGATCTGCATGCGTTCAGCCTGGAAATCATCGATCTGAGCGTCAACACGCACCCACCGCGCTTGCGCTTCATGCCAATATTCCACCAGCCAATGATCTTCACCAAAGCCAGGGGTGAAGTACATGCCAAAACCGCAACGCGCCCGTGCGGGGATGCCTTTGGTGCGCAAGAGGGCGACCGTAAGGACCGAAAAATGGCGGCAGTTGCCAATAACCCGCTCTTCGAGCGAACGGACCGTGGTGAGTGGCCGATTGTCCAAGCATCTGAGCATCTGCCCAGCCGAGCGGAGATGGCTCTGGCTGCGGCGCTCATCAGAGAGGGTGACGCCATAAGCAGACGCCCAATGTTCGTGCAAGACAGTTCCCTGCACCACCTTGATAATTGCGGAGACCTCATCGGGTAAGTCTGCAATCCAAGGTGCGAACTGGGCAACATCAGTCATCGTGTTGGGTTGGCGATAAAAATCGAGTATTTGTTGTTTGGTCATTAGCTGATACCTTGAACATGCTGCCAAAGGTCTCTACATCCATAGACTGAAGAATCGTGCTACCGGGTAGGCACTTCTGCTGCTGCCCGTTGGCTTGCGGCTACACACGCACTGCTCTTGAGAAGCGCCGCTCAGAACGAGCACGCGCTTTAGCGACCTCTTCATCACGATCTTTGACTGGCGCGTTGGTCTCCAGCGAGGCCAGCAACTTACGAGTGGCGACGGTAATCTCATCCACCGCGCTTAGAAAAGCTAGCTCATTGGCTTTGGATGGCTGCGTGAATCCACTGACTTTGCGGACAAATTGCAACGCCGCGGCGCGTACATCATCTTCCGTGGCTGGGGGGTCAAAGTTAAAGAGCGGTTTGATATTGCGACACATAAGCATCTCCTTGTCGGGCGCCACCAGCACCCCTGCACACGCGAACTGAATCACCTGTGCAGGGGGAGGTACCGCTTAAAAACGATCAGCCATCTGCTGTACAGCCCAGCCATTACCATCGGGATCTTGAAAAAAGACAAAGCCGACATTGTTGAGATCGTCTTCATCATGCGCGAAACGCTGACTGCCATCGCGACCCAACACCTGGATTTCGCTGACGTCTACCCCGCGCTCGACCAGTTGGGCGCGAGCAGCGCGCAAATCGGCGACCACGAGCTGCAATCCTTGGAGCGATCCTGGCTGCATCTCGTTCAGCCCCTGGCCAATCACCACCGAGCAGCCCGACCCCGGCGGCGTCAATTGCACCACCCGCAGCCTATCGCCGACTTTAGTATCGTGATCCAGATGAAAGCCAAGCTGATTGGCGTAAAAGTCTTTCGCACAGTCCACATCGCTCACCGGCACAACCACGACTTCCAATGTCCAGTTCATATTTTCTCCTCTTGAGGCTGCTCACAGCTAGACTTTGGGCAGCTCCTGGTTACTCATTCTCCGGCGTGGTCAATGTAGGAAACCGATCGGCCACCAGGTTGAGGCGAATGCCATGTTCAAGCAGGGCTTTAAGGCCGGCCAGTACGAGTGTGAAACCTTCAGTTGCGTCAACAATCTGTTGCACAACTTCATCACCATTGCCGACCATGCCCGTGTGCGTAACGTTCACAAAGGTATCATTCTCCGAAATCGGCGTAAATGTCCACTCAATCGGCGTCATCGGCTCACCCTCGCCGCCCCATTCGATGAGAATCCGGCGGTTGGGTTCAATTGCCTTGACCTCGACTTGTGCGCTTGCGTTGAACATCTCCCAATCCCACTGCACTCGTTGATTTCTATCCAGCCGACCGCTGCTTTTGGTGAACCAGAATTGCGTTGTAATCGCCGGGTCGACAAAGGCCTCAAACACTTCGGCCACTGGGCGACGAATCAACATGGCAGCTTTGGCCACGGGTGCCTGGGTTAATTGCAATGGGTACACGACATTCTCCTTTATACGACGTTACAAAAATTCTTGTCAGCTCTCCTTATAGGAAACCAGCAGAGCTTTATGCCTCTCCTGTCACCGCGACTGGAACCATTTCCTCATCATCTGGTGAATCTTGTAGGTAGTAGCTCGACAATAGTTTGTAGGCCTTGGATTGGATGGCCAGCAACGTCACGACCAACCCAATCAACCCGGAGAGGGTAAAGAGCAAGGCCATGCCGCGATCGCGACCAGTGCCAAACCAATCACCGATCAGATCCACACCAGCGCCGGTGGTCATAAAAGGGATGAAGATCAACTGTGCAAGGGGGCCAATCAAAAACGCAGTGATCGGCGAGGCCGCCTGTTCGATGCTCTGCGCAAAGCCAAAGACACGTCCCTGCCGTTCGGGTGGAATCACCTTCTGCAAGATGGTCTGCTCCGCGGCTTCAGCCACCGGTCCTAAGCACAACCAGAGGAACATCCCGCTGGCCAGCAACACAATCGACGCCTGGAGCGTAAAGACGCTGCTGATGGTCCACATAACGACATTCGCTAACATTAATGTGCGCAATGGGTTTTTGCCCAACCCACGCTTGCTGACAGCCAAGCCGCCGACAATAAAGCCCAAGCTCAAGATGCCCCATAGGGTACCCCAAACCTCTACCGACACCAGTTCCAGGCCGTACGCATCCATCAAGGCCATGAAGACACCGCCCAGGAAATTGTTAAAGGTCTGGAAAAAGATCATAGCAAAGAGCCCAGGCACGGATTGAATGGCGCGGATCGAACCACGGATGTCGAGGCGTTGGGTATGCTCCTCGGATTGTTCGGCCGGCTTGTGGGGGATTGGCAGCGACCATAAGTGCAGAATAACTAACACATTGAGGGTGATCGCACCCAGCATCATCCCCGACACGCCCAGAAAACCAATCGCCAAGCCACTGAGGATCGAAGCGACCAAAAAGCCGACGCCATTGGCCGTGCCGACCATGCCATTGGCCTTGTCGCGCTCCGACTCGTCGATCAGCACCGTCACCAGCGTCGAGAGGGCAATGCCACGCAGATTACCAATAATAGCGCCGACCAACGTCAGGACGATAAAGATCCACAACAAGGGGCTGCTGGCATTGGCAAACTGGGCTGGATCTCCCGAAAGATAGGTAATCAGCGCCAGGGTAAAGAGCAGCAACGTTGTAGTGCTGGAGATCAACATCGACCACTTCTTGGGATAGCGATCAACCAAGGAACCGAGCCAGAAGCCAGAGAAGGCGATGGTCACAGTGAAGATCCCCGCCATGACCGACGTGGCGATCACCGATTTCGTTTCTAAATAGACCCAAAAGGTCACCGCAAACCAGACCATGGTGTTGGTGATGGAGGCCACGACCGAATTCACGAGGACGGCGTAAAAAAGTTTTGGCATAGCACTATTCCTAACATTTCAAGGCGAATCAAAATTCTAAACCGGCATGCCCGCCGACAGGTCGAAGCCCTGGATCTGCAGCGATGTTGCAGCTCCTTCACGCTCTTGCACCTGCTCAGGCTACGGCTCATCCAAAAACCGCATGATCGTCGGCAGCAGGGTAGGTGAATAGAGAATGTCGTAGTGCGTCGTACTGGGCAAGATCGCCAGTTGTGACTGCGGGACGCCCGAACGATCCCAATGACCATCACGCAAGCCACCGCCGAGCAGCGCAAAAAACTCAACCGCATGACTCGGCGGGCACCCATCGGCATCGCCCACCACGAGCAAGGTTGGTGGCTTAAGCTGGGCAATTTCGTCGGCCCAGTTATAATCCCGTCGCAGCATTTCACCCACCTTGGCACAGAGCCTGGGGAAATCTTCGGGCCGTGGGGCGATGCTGGCATAGGTTTGATACATCGGCGTCTCTTTCAGGAACTCCGCCGATTCAGCGCCCATCTGCAATCGGCCAGGCATTAGCTCGGGATACCAGGCGTCGCTCCTGGAGGGAAACGAAATCACCGCCAATTTCCGCACAACCTCGGGGTGTTGGATGGCGGCCCGTAATGCCGCCGCTGCCCCCATCGAATAGCCAACGAGATCGGCCTGGGTCAACCCCAGATGCTTGATCAAAGCGGCCACATCATCGCCCATCGCCTCCGGGCTGAGCGGGCGGTCGATGTCGGCTGTGCGGCCATGCCCTTGGAGATCCACGGCAATCACCTGATGAGCGGCTGTCAGCTCCGGCAAGAGCGGAGCAAACATCCCCGTGGAGCCAAAGCCACCATGTAGTAAAACTACAGGGTTACCCTCACCATGAATTTCGTAATAGAGATTCAGGCCGTGGATCGAAGCGTAGTTACCAGACATATGAATTTCCTCTCTTTCCTAGTTGATGGTCAATCACATAGATGAGTCACTGGCTGCGCTTGAGGCTATGCGCTCCGGCTGATCATCCGGGGTGCAATCGGGTGGACTTTCCAGCGCATGTAAGCGACAAGCGCGCACAAGGCAAAGAGAATCGCGGTCGTGATCGCCGATCCCGTTTCGCCACGCGAGATGTGCACAAAGGTTGCGCTACCCACCACAATCATCAAGCAGATAGCGGTCACTGAAATCATCCAGGGGAGGATGCGAGTCAGGCCGGGCAAAACTAGGCCGATGGCGGCCAGCAGCTCAGCAATACCGAGGAAGATCCGGAAGCCCACGCCCATTTGCTCATTCATCAAATCCACTAGGTCCGCAGGTGGCGAGACCAACATCCAGCCATGGGCGGCAAAGGCCACTGCGAGCAACACTTGTAAAATCCAAAGTACAATGTTCATGCGATCCCTTCTTTCATGCTCAGTTTAGTGAGAAATCATTCGGGGGTGGCTAGATTAAGGGGATTTATTTGTTTATGCTCGACTCATCTATGCTTGATTAGCGCACGCAACAGGGTGAGCAAAGGAATAATGAGCACCAGTATAGGTTCAATCTAGGCCAAACAAATCGGCCAAATGTGCGATCTTTTCCTGAACCATAGGCCAGGAAAGGCCGTGCCCACATGACTTTGTTGATTCTCACCCACAAAGTCGTGCTACACTCATCCTCGCCCGACATAAGGTATCAAAGTTCTTGTTGCCCATACCCTGCACCTTTCATGAATCCCGCTCGCTGTTGATAGGGGAGCGAAGCTTGGCGGGCAGTTCTGATGTGCTGTATCCTGTAAAAACGCCATCAAAAATAGCACAAACGTTC
>CAZMRA010000112.1:9223-14539 GCA_964568485.1 uncultured Caldilineaceae bacterium
GTAAGAAGCCTCACGGACACAGAACAAACGTTCTGGTATAGTATAACAGATTACTTCAAAAAGTCAAGTATGATATTTTCAATTTGAACCAATCATTATCAAATTTGAAACAATTCATATCGTTCGCTATACTCAAGAGTATGAAAACACGCAGTTATAATCAGCTTTGCGGATTGGCCTTTGCCCTCGATGTGGTCGGCGAGCGATGGACCCTGCTCGTGATTCGCGAGTTGTTTGCTGGTCCCCGCCGCTTTACTGATCTGATGGATGGCCTACCAGGCATTAGCACCAATCTATTAAGTGAACGACTCAAGAGCTTGGAATATACCGGGCTCTTGCACCGCCGGATCTTGCCGCCGCCCGCGGCCTCGATGGTCTACGAACTTACCCCGTTGGGCCGGGCGCTTGAACCCGGTCTGCTGGAGTTGGGCAAATGGGGCAGTCAATTGATCCCCCCTAATCCAGAAGGAGCCACCATTCTACATTTGGGTTCCTATGCGCTAACTCCCAAAACCTTTTTCCGCCCCCACCTCGCCACGGATCTCGATGAGACCTATGCGCTCTATGTGGGAGAGGAAACGCAGCAGATCCACATTGCCCACGGCAAGCTGACCGTGCAACAGGGAGAGCCGGCTCAGGCCGATGTCGCCCTCTACACGGAACCCGCTATCTATTTGGGCCTGCTCCAGGGAGAATTGCTGATCGAAGAGGCCATCGCGGCGGGGCTGGCCCGCGTCAAAGGGGACAAGGCTGCGCTGCAGCGGTTCCTGACGATCTGCCGGATCGGGCCGCCAACGGACGGCAAGCCTCACACATGCGTACAATGATCGCCTGCTGCGTCATCGCCGAATGGGCAGCAGAGAGCTCACCAGATTAGACAATGGCTATGTCCACAACGATCTTAATGATTCATGGAGCTGGTGGCGGGGCGTGGGAGTATGATCTCTGGCGGCCACATTTTGTCGCCGCTGGCTATCAAGTGATCGCCCACGATCTCATGCCGTCGGCGCACGGATTGGCCGCCACCACCTTCGAGGATTATCTACTACAAGTCACGCGCTGGGCATCGGCCCAATCTCGGCTGATCCTCATCGGGGCCAGCATGGGCGGGATCTTGGCGTTGAAAGCGGCCGAAACGCTCCAGCCTGCAGCCTTGGTGTTGGTAAACAGCGTGCCCCCGGCGGACGTTGGACCCGTTCGGCCCCGCAAAAGCTATCCGCCCATCATCGAATGGAGCAAAGGAACGCTGGAAGGGACACGCGAATCCCTCTTTGACAGCGACGAAGCCATCATCCAGTGGGCTTGGCAGCGCTGGCGCGATGAGTCGGGCACGGTGTTGACCCAAACCGCCACCGGAATCGTAGCGCAGCCGCCCACCTGCCCGAGCTTGGTGGTGCTCAGCGAGCAGGACACCGATATTCCCTATCAGACGGGGCTGGCGCTGGCGCACTGGGCCCAGGCCGACGTGCTGCTCTATCGGGGCATGAGCCATGTCGGCCCCCTGCTCAGCCGCCGCGCCGAAGAAGTCGCCCGGACCGTCCTGGCGTGGTGCGCCGCAAGATAAGCGCTCGACAATCTCTGTAGGGCAGGCCGGTCCTCGGCCGTTAATGGTGCGCATGCGGCGCACCACTCAGCTGACCCGATACTTGCCCTGCGGCCTCCGGCTCGACCACCACAAATTGCCCCATCATGCCTTGATCTTCGTGCCAGAGCAGATGGCAATGATACATGTAGGGCACCTCGGCGTCGGCATAATCGCGAAAGCGCAGGATCGTGCGATAGCGGACACGCGGGCGCAGATACAGGGTATCTTTCCAACCGGCTAGTTCTGGTGGCGGTGGGCTGCCGTCGATGGTCAAAATCTGAAACTGCACATCGTGAATGTGAAAGTTGTGCGGGTAGAGATTTTGATTGAACACCTCCCAGATCTCCGTGGTATCCACCGTCACCACTTCGTCGATGCGCCGCATATCCATGTTGCGATCGTTGATGGCGCGGCCGTCTAGCCGGAATTCACGAGTACGAACGGCGTCGCGCTCAGGCAGTTGCTCGATCACGGCCAAAGTGCTGGGCAACTGGGGGGATAGACGCAATTGATCAGCAGCGCGCAGTTGCAAAATGTCGAACGAATCATTGCTACCATACGCACCAGCCAGAGCGATCACCGTCCCCAGCTCCGGCGGATATGACCGTAAAGTGACGATCTCCTGGGGCCGCAAGTCCACGATGATCTCGGCCCGTTCGCCCGGCGACAGTTGGATGCGATTGGTGCGGTGGGGTGCTGCGAGTAGCCCGCCATCCGTGGCGATCAGGTGAAAGTGGCGGTTATCGGCGAAGCCAAAATTGTAGATGCGCGCAGTCGAGCCGTTGAGCAAGCGCAAGCGGATCTTTTCGGTCCTCGCCTCGAAATAGGGCGCATAAGTGCCATTAACCAAGATCGTGTCGCCGAGCATGCCTGTTTCGCCCCGCTCCGCGAGCCGGAATTGCCCGCTCCGCACGCTTTTGTCCTGCACAATCAGCGGGATGTCATCCACCCCATAATCGGCCGGCAGCGCCAAGCCATCGCTGATCTCATCATCCACAAGGAACAAGCCGGCCAATCCCTGGTAGACATGCCGTTCGGTCTCGCCATGCGGATGGGGATGGTACCAGAGCGTCGCCGCCGGTTGGTCAATCCGCCAGTGGGGTTGCCAACTTTCCCCCGCGCGCACCGGCTGGTGAGGGCCGCCATCCATGGCTGCGGGCAGGTGCATGCCGTGCCAATGGACGCTGGTGGTTTCGCCCAGCTCATTGCGGATCTGCACGCGGACCGTTTCACCCCGTCGCGCCCGCAGCGTTGGCCCCAAGAAAGGCCCATTAAAGCCCCAGGTTTCCGTCAACTCGCCGGGCAGAATCGCGCTTTTTCCGCGCTGCGCCACCAGCTCAAAATGGCGTTGCCCATCCTGAATGGTAGATGTAGCTAGGGGCGGAATTGCCAGCGGATTGCGAAACTCTAGCGTACCAACGCTGTTAAACACCGGTCCTCGATCGTCATGTGAGCCGCAGCCACCAGCTAATGCCAGCGAGAGCCCGGCAGCGGCAGCGCCCAACAAAAAGCTGCGCCGGGTGATTGATGTTTGGAATAGTGTCATTGATTTACCTTATTGATTGTAAAAAGTTAGGACATCCGCTGGAGCTGATTCAACACTTGGTCAGCTCCAGCAAGCTCGTTCACGCACGCCGCTGTCGGGGATTTTCCACCACCGCTTGCAGCGGCAGGGCGATCAACCCAATCAAGCCGCCCCAGAGTGCGTTGGTGATCAGCACGGCCACGGTGGCGAAAAGGTTCGTCGCCGGGCCCTGGAGTTCGCCCGTCAAGATCGGCGAGAGGATGGCGCTGATCACGATGGCGAAGAGGCCATAAACCAGGCCCGCACAGACGAGCGTGAGCAGCGGTTGGCGGACTCGCCCCAGCACCACAATCGCCAACCAGGCCAGCGAGATCAAAGCGCTGATCAAGAGCGGGCCCGCGGGGCGACCCAAGCCATCCATCAAGCCGGTGATGTTGAGAAATGGCCGGACCAGCGCCAGCGCACCCAAACCGATGATCAGCGGCCATTGCAATTGTGCGAATTTGTTCATGAGTTACTCCTTCCAGTTGACAAGCCTTAACGGACTTGCGCATTCGTCTTCACTGCCCCTACTTTAGCGGGATTCACCCATTCGCACATCGGCCCCCAGGCGACAATGGATGTCGTCAATTGTTGACAATGGCCGATAACACCCAACGACTCGCCGGTAGTTGGTCAAAGTGTTGGCGGCTGTGACGACAGGCGTAAGGATGGTATAATCGGGCGCAGTAACTCACTCCCACCCCTTAATTCGATTGAGCATGCCCATGTTTGCACACGACCATCCCTTTGACCCGACTTATGGATACGATCTCGACGCGCTGATGCGGGTGCCCCTGCCCGATCCCGACGACGAGCCGCCGGACTTGGTCGACTTCTGGCAAGCGACCTACGCAGAAACCCTGCAAGTTGACCCTGCAATCACCATGCGCCCTATCCCCTCGCCGGATCCCAGCAAGGAGCTTTTGGAAATTGAGTTCAACGCTTGGGATGGCGCTGGCGCGGTGCGGCGGATTGGCGGCTGGTTGCTGCAACCCCGCGACGAACAACCCCAGCTTGGTATCGTCATGGGGCATGGTTACAGCGGCCGTGAATCGCCGCTGCCGTTGCCCAACTTTGGCGTGCCGGCCATGGTGATCATGCCCTGCCTGCGCGGCTTTAACCGCTCCGCCGCGCCCGAGTTGCCTGGCGTGGCAGCCCAGCATGTCGTGCATGGCATTGCCAGCCGCGAAAGCTACATCCATCGCGGCTGCGTGACCGATGTTTGGGCGGCGGCCACGGCGTTGCTGACTCTCGCTCCGGCGTTGAGCGGCCGGTTGCGCTATTGGGGCGGTAGCTTTGGCGGCGGGATCGGAGCCATGGCCGTGCCGTGGGATCAGCGCTTTAGCCGCGCCTTTTTGGACATCCCCAGCTTTGGGCATCATCCCATCCGTTTGCAGTTGCCCTGTGTCGGCAGCGGCGAATCTGTGCGCCAATATCATGCCCAGCACCCAGAAGTGATCGACGTGCTGCGCTACTATGATGCAGCGATCTGTGCGCGCTATATCACCGTGCCAACGCTGGTCGCCGCGGCGAAGTTTGATCCAGCGGTGCCGCCGCCCGGCCAATTTGCCGTCTACCATGCGCTGCGCTGTGAGCGAGAATTGTTCGTGCGCGAATATGCTCACTTTGAGCTAGAAGTACCGCTCGCCAGCAACGATCCCTGGCCCGTCGCCGCCCGTTGGATCACCGCCGATTTGGCCCCGCCTAGCGCTGCCACTGGATAACCGGAGCCTCAACACCACAAGTCGCGCCATGACTGGACCCACGCCGCAATCACCACTCAGCCCATCTCCAACTGGACCGCCCGCCTGGGTGCTGGATCTGCTGCTAGGCATTGCGGTCTCGCTGGTCATCGCCTTGGTGATCAGTGCCGAGTATGGCGGGACGCAAGGCCCCGATGCGCTCGCCTATCTCTTTGCCGTGGGCTTCGGCGCTTTGATGCTGGCGCGGCGGCGCTATCCGGTGGCGGTGTTGATCGCCACCATGCTACTGCTCTTTGGCTATTACATTTTGGATTACCCGGCGATTGGCTTGGCGGTGCCGGTGGCAGCCGCGCTCTATTCCGCGGCCGAACAGGGGTATGTCTGGGCAGCCATCATCGTGAGCTTGATCTTGGTGAGCGTTTCGACCTATTTCCGCTTGGGCGAAGGCGAACCGCTGGCCT
>CAZMRA010000113.1:0-14513 GCA_964568485.1 uncultured Caldilineaceae bacterium
CTTGCACTTGGCTGAAGGTAATCTGTGCAACTGGATCTAGCCCTGCTTCGTATTTTTAGACTAGATAGGGTCAATTTTGTCCTAATCGGGGTGATCTGTTGCACGATGAGCAATTTTTGTCTGATTTACTTGTTTGGCCATCGATTGGAATATGAACTTATTTGAGGTCAACGGATGAATAGGTTTTGGATTTTTGGTCGCCGTGGGGTTCGGCTAAGTTGGCCGCTCACCATGGTACTTTGCTTTGTCTTAGCAGCTTGTACTGTTCCAGCGCAGGAAATATCCACACCACTTCCAGCAACACCCAGCGTGTCAAACGAGCCGCCTGTCGCTGAGGAAGAACCCACGCCGGTGGCTCAGCCCCTCGCGCAGGCTGCGGCCCCTGAACCTGCTGCTGATGCTATCCCAGCTGAGTCGACCAACCCAGCAAACGCCACGGGCTTGCTCTATAACGGCGAAATTGCCGCCCGTAGCACGGTCAATGTGATTGCCGAGGTGGCTGGTGAAGTGTTGGAGGTCAACGTCGAAGTGGGGGATCGAGTCCGTGCGGGCGACATCTTGATAAAGCTGGATAGTACTCGCCTCGAAGCGCAACAAGCCCAGGCCTTGGCTGGCTTGGAAGCCATTCAAGCGCAGTTAGAATTGATGACCGAGCCGCCGAACGCGGCTGATCTTGCTGCCGCGCAAGCAGGGGTTGCTGCGGCCAGCGCTGCCTATCGTCGTGCGTCCGATGGCCCCACTGAGGAAGAGTTACGGGCAGCAGAAGCCCAGTTGCGGCTGGCCCAAGCCGCGGTGACGATGGCTCAAGCCGCCTACAATCAGGTCAAGGGTGACATGAATATCAACAGCCGGCCAGAAACTCTGCAGCTTAAACAAGCAAAATTGGCAGTGGAGGCCGCACAAGCCCAGTATGACAAATTGCTAAAAGGGGCTACACAAGATGCGATTGCCGCTGCTTATTCGCAATTGGCGCAGGCCAGAGCGGGTTTAAAACGGCTGCAAGATGGGGTTCCGGACGAACAAATTGAAGCGCTCGAGTCCCAGATCGAACAGACCGAAGCGAGCCTCTATCTAGCGCAACTCCAACTGAGCAAGGCCCAAGTAAAGGCCCCGATTGACGGGATTGTGTCACGCGTAGCGGCTCCGGCCGGGACCATGGCCGGGCCCGGTACCTTGTTACTGGTGATTCTTTCCGAAGAAGTCGAAGTGACGATCCCGGTTGAAGAGACTCGCTTACCTCTGCTTGCTGCGGGCCAACCAGCGATGATTCGGGTACCTGCGTATCCCGATCGGCAATATCCCGGTGAGATTGCCTACGTGGCGCCAAAGTTAGATCCGGCGACGCGTACTGTACGCGTCACCGTGCGCCCAAGTGAGATCACGACCGATCTACGGCCCGGTATGTTTGCCACCGTGGAACTTGTTACCGAGGCAGCTGAGTAAGCGATGGGCTACTGCGAATAGAAGCTTAGGATAGAAACCAAGGTTTAGGCGAGGATAGTATGCAGGCTTTGCAACAGCTAACCCAGCGTAAAGGATGGTACGTTGCGCTGGTTGGAATCATAATGTTGGCCGGCTGTTCGTTTGGCGAAACCCAAGCGACGCCGACAGCCGTTAATTTACCCATTTATCAACCGGGCACTGCGCTACCCGATGCAGACGCCACTCCCGATGCAGCTACCCCAGCGGAGGTAGCTGCGGCGACAACAGTAACCGCGACAACGGTCACGACGGCCACTTCTGTGCTGACGCAGACAGCACCGTCGACCGAACCCGGTGCCGGGACCATTCCTCCGCTGCCCGCAACGAGCACCGCCAGCACGGAGAGTGAAGCGCCGGAGGCAACGACCCCTGAGCCCACACCGAGCGCCCCGGCTTCAACCACCAGTGCAACACCGCTTGGCGTTTACGCGGCAGAAATCGTGGTGGACGAAGAAGTGTTTGTGGTCTCCGAGGTCAGTGGTCAAGTGTTAGAGGTGCTGGTTGAGATCGGCGATCACGTCGCTGCAGGGGATACTCTCGTCCGGATCGATAGCACGATTCTCGAAGCGCAACGAGCGCAGGCGTTGGCCGGGGTACGGGCAGCGAAGGCGCAATTGGATCAACTGCTGGTTGAGCCGACCGCTGAAGAGCTCGAAGCTGCGCGGGCCGCTGTCGCCGCCGCGAGTGCAACTTATAACCGCGCTGCGAACGGGCTAACCGAAGAAGAACATCGGATGGCGCTGGCACAGCTCCAACAGGCGCAGGCCGCGGTGGAAGTAGCCACAGCCGCCTATAACTTGGTGCGTGGGGTACCGGAATTGGGCGCGCTCCCGCAGAGCTTACAGTTGCAACAGGCCACGTTGGCATTGGAAGCCGCCCAAGCGCAGTATGACCGCATCATCCAAGGAGCGACCGAGGATCAGATCGCTGGTGCTTATGCCCAATTAGCCAATGCCCGTGCTGCTCTGGAACGGCTGCAAACTGGCGCTAAACCAGCGCAGATCCGCGCGGCTGAAGCCAATTTGCAGTTGGCCGAGCAGACGCTCTATCTAGCGCAATTGCAGCTCGACAAGGCAACCGTGACTGCGCCGACCTCTGGCGTGGTGGCTCAGGTGCAGACCGCAGATGGCGCGTTGGCTGCGCCAGGCGCACCCCTGCTGACATTGCAGGCCGATACAGTAGACGTGGTAATCAATGTGGAAGAGGGGCGCTTGGCTGAATTGCGTGTTGGTCAACCCGCTACCATCCGTGTGTCGGCCTATCCAGATCAGAGCTTTGCGGGCGAGGTCTCGATCATTGCACCTGAACTCAATGCTGCGACGCGCACGGTACAAGTGACGATTCGCCCGGAAGACCCGGATGGATTATTGGTCCCAGGCATGACCGCTTTTGTGGATCTATTTGAGTGATCAATCAAGTCGCAGTGACATTAGCGTGTTGAACGCGCCGCTGTTGGAAGGCGAGTTTCGCTGAGCCCAAGACCCTATCCGTAAGATAGACGTGGTTCCGAAACAGGGCTTACCAGATCACTTTGGCACAAATCTACGGATAGACTCTAAGAGGAGTTTGTAGAATGAAACTTTGGGATATTTCGATTCGCCAGCCGGTCTTTATGACCATGGTGTTAATCGCCGGAATTGTGATGGGTATTTTTTCGTATACAAGAATGCCCGTTGACAATTACCCCAATGTAGAGTTTCCCATCGTGGTGGTGACCACGATTTACCCTGGTGCCAACCCCACTGAGGTCCAGGAGAATGTCACCGAGATCCTTGAGGCGGAATTGAGTACCGTGCCCGGCATGGATATGGTGCAATCGTCCTCGTCTGAGGGATTTAGCTTGTTGGTGCTGCAATTTGATTTGGATCAGCCCGCCGATAAGGTGAGCCAAGAGGTGCGCGAGCGCATCAATATCCTGCAAAATGAGCTGCCATCAGGCGCACAGGCCCCGGTCGTACAGCGGTTCAATCCGTCTGATCAGCCGATTATGCGCTTGGGTATCGCCGACAAAACTGGGGAACTTAGCCCGGCCGAGCTACGCTCGCTGGTGGAAGATAAGATCCAATCTCCGCTGCAGAGCGTGCCTGATGTCGCCGCGGTGGATGTTGTTGGTGGCGAAGAGCGTGAGATTCATATCAAGCTCAATGTGCAGGCCATGGAAGCTCGGCGGATCACCCCGCAACAAATTATTGCCGCACTCCAAACCGAAAATCTGACCATTCCTGGCGGTTCGCTGATTACCGGCGAGCGTGAGTTGTCATTGCGTACTCCAGGCAACTTTCAAACTCTTGATGATATCCGCTCTGTAATCGTTGCCAATCGTGGCACACCGATCTATCTGCGGGATGTTGCCATGGTGGAAGATGGTTACAAAACGCGCGAAAGCATCACCCGTCTGAATGGCGAAGAAGCGGTGATTATCAATATCCGCAAGGCTAGTGGTTCCAATACGGTCGCGGTGATCGAAGGCGTGAAAGAGCGGCTAGAATCGCTGATTCACGACAATACAAATTTGGAGATTGTCATTGCCAGTGACGCATCGATCGAAGTCGAACAATCGATCGATGGGGCTATCGAGGATCTGGTTTATGGTGCAATCCTGGCCGGTCTTGTGGTCTTTCTCTTCTTTTGGGAGTTTCGTAGCACCATCGTCACGATTCTCGGCTTGCCGGTGATCATGATCGGGTCGCTCTTTTTTATGGATATGTTGGGCATTGGTCTCAACAACGTTTCGCTGCTCGCTTTGGCCCTAGTGGTTGGGTTAGTCATCGACGATGCCATTGTGGTGCGCGAAAATATCTTGCGCTGGCTGCACAAGGGATATAAACCAGCCGAAGCCGCCAGCAAGGGTACCGAGGAAGTGTTTCTGCCCGTGCTAGCCACCACGGCTACCGTCTTGGCCGTCTTTTTACCAGTGGCCTATGCAGAAGGCATCATCGGTAAATTCTTCGTGGATTTCGGTCTGACAGTATCAATCGCCATGACGCTCTCGTTCTTCGAATCGTTGACCATGGCACCGATGTTGAGCGCCTATTTCTTTAGTGCCAAAGAAGGCCTAGATCGCCCGATCGATGAGAGCGAGGTCGACGAGCATGCCGAGGCGAATACGTGGTTGGATCGGATCTACGCCTTTGTGTTGCGTGGCGTAATGCGTGCCAAATGGCTCACTGTGATTGTGGCCATTGGTGTCTTTGCTGCAAGTCTCTACAGTACGCAGTATCTAACCTTTGCTTTTATCCCCCCGACTGAACAACATCAATTCGACATGAGTGTCGAATTGCCAGCAGGTACACCGCTCGCAACTGCATTGCAGGAAGCCATTAAGATTGAAGATACCTTGCGCGCGCACCCCCAGGTTGTTGATATTTTCACAACGGTGGGTAGCACAGGTGCCCCGGAAGCCATCAGCTTTTTCGTCAAGTTGAGCGATGATGCAGTCTCGCGGACGGTGATGGATCAGGTGCGGCAAGCCTTGGTGAATGCGCCCAATCTCTCGTTTGCCCTTGGCGGTGGCCCAGCCGGCGTTGGTACCGATGTGGTGGTCGAAGTGCAAGGGTTGGGCAATACCGATTACGACGCGCTGGGCGCTGAAGCGACCGCGTTGATGGAGCAGCTGCGGCAGATTCCCGGCGTAGTCGACTTGAAGAGTAGCTATCAAGAAGGCCGTCCCGAAATGCGCTTTGTGGTGGACCGCGAAAAAGCTGCGCAGTTGGGCTTGAGTACTGCCCAGATTGGTTCAACCATCCGTACGCTCGTAACCGGTGAAGTCGCTTCGGTTTTCCGTGGGGAAGGAGCTGAGGCCGACATTCGCGTCCAGTTGGGTGAAGATAGCAATACTGGTATTGAAGAGATTCTGAATCTAAGCTTTCTCTCGCAGACTGGCCAATTGATCCCGCTTCGGCAAGTGGCTCGGGTGGAAGAAGCCACCGGTCCCAATCAGATCTCTCGCGTTGATAGCCGCCCTGTGATCAATCTCTCCATGAACGCTGCAGGACGTCCGGCCCCCGAAGTCACTGCTGAGGTTGAGAAATTCTTGGCCACTGTGCAACTGCCTGAAGGTATGACCGCCAAACTAGGTGGTACTGCCGAAGCTCAGACTGACGGGTTCGAAAGTTTAGGGCTGGCGATGGCGCTGTCGGTGATCTTCATCTATATGGTGTTGGCGAGCCAGTTCAACAGCTTTATCCAGCCACTCTTGATCATGCTCTCCTTGCCGCTGGCCATTGTCGGCGCTTTGCTCTCGTTGCTGGTGACGGGGCGGGCGCTCGATCTGACCGCCTTTATCGGCTTCATCATGTTGATGGGGTTGGTAACGAAAAATGGTATTCTCTTGGTCGACTTTGCCAATCGGGCGCGCTCGAAAGGCCTAAACGCCAACGAAGCCATGTTACAAGCAGGGCCTGTACGCCTGCGCCCGATCTTGATGACCTCGCTCTCGATGGTGCTCGCGATGATCCCGCTCGTCTTAGGGATCAGCGCTGGTGGCGAATTCCGCCAATCCATGTCGATTGCGATCATGGGTGGGTTGATCACCAGTACGTTGCTGACCCTGTTGGTTGTACCTGCGGCCTATGGACTCGTTGTCGGCTTGCAAGAATACATTTCTGAGCGCATGGCTGCCCGCCGGGCTCGCCGCACCGCTGAACGAGCCGCGAAACTCGCCGCCGCGCAAGCGCAGGCTCAGGACGACAGCGCCGCCGCCACCGCTAGTGACTAACCCGTAGTTCAGGAATTTGTTCAAACCTGGGTCTGCTTATACGAGCAGCCCAGGTCTTTTTGTTGCTTTGCTCTTGCCGTGCTACCTTTATAACTGCTACCGGTGTATTATCGGCTCCGTCCCTCGTCGAGCAACTCGAGGGCACGCCGTTATTAAAGAATCCGTCTACAGAAAGTGAACGTGAATGGCATGAATGGACGCGCTGCCACTGGCGCTTCTGGCTCGCAAGCGGCCTCAACTTCATCCCCATGGTCCAGGGTCGATTGGTTGTTGCTGCTGGGGGTAACCGCATTGGGCGCGGCTTTACGCTTTTACAAACTGGGCGAAGTTCCGCCTGGCTTCCAATTCGATGAAGCCTTTAATGCCATTGATGCCGCACAGGTGTTGCACGGCAACTTCCCGCTCTTTCTCCCCGCTAATGGCGGCCGCGAGGTGCTATATACCTACTTTCAAGCGGGGCTGATTTGGCTCTTGGGCTTGGATGTCTATGTGCTGCGCTTGGCCTCCGCCCTCTTGGGCACCGGGGCGGTGGCGGCTACTTTTCTGCTGATCCGTCGGCTGTTCCAACGTGATAGCCGGTTGATCGCCACCTTCACTAGCTTGACGCTGGCGATCAGTGTCTGGCATCTGCACTTCAGCCACTATGGGATCCGAGTGATCACCATGCCCCTACTGCTGAGTGCACTCTTCATGAGTTATTGGAGCAGCCTACATGCCACAAGCCGCACACACCGCTGGCTGGCCGTGTTGATCTGTGGCATCTTGACCGGATTGGGCGTGTGGACCAACCCAACTGGCCGATTTGTCCCCTTTATCTTGATCGCCTTTACCGGGTGGCTACTGTGGCGGATGCCGCGGTCCCAACGTTTGTCATTAACGGGTCCACTGGGTACACTATTGGCGATGGGCGTGGTGGCCTTTCTGGTATTTTTGCCACTTGGGCTGGAATTTTATCGTCATCCCGAATGGTTTACCGGCCACGCCTCCGAGGTCTCGATCTTCGCGGATCGGGTTAGCGGCGGGCAACCTTGGCGCATGTTGCTGCTGAATATCCTGCGCGTGGTAGGCATGTTTAGCTTTGACGGTGATCCCGAATGGGTACATGGTCCACTGAATCGGCCCGTATTTGACCCGCTGCTCTCCATCCCGTTTATGATCGGTGCGGGGTTGTGGATCTGGCGCTTGTGGCAGCGCCGTTCCAATGACCCGGATGTCGATGCGCTCGTTTTGCTGGCGCTGTGGGCGCTGGCCATGTTGGCCCCATCGGTCTTGAGTGATGCTGCGCCGAATTATTCGCGCACACTGCCATCGCTGCCCGCCACTTTTGTCGCCGCGGGGCTGGGCTTGACTTGGTTAGCACGCTGGCGGCGTCCGCTACCGTGGACGGGTTTGGCAATAGCGCTTGGCGTGCTCGTCATCAGCGGGGCCATTGCCTTTTATGATTATTTCGTGCGTTACGCTGCTTTGCCCCAAGTCTATTTTGCCTATGAAGCCAACAAATTGGATGCCCTTTCCATGCTCGAGGCAGAAGCGGATGCGTATAAGGTCTATCTGCATCCGCTGTGGGCGGAACATGCCACCATCCGTGCACTGCGCAATACCGAGCTGATCAAACCGCTGGACACCGACAACACCCTGATCCTGCCGCCTGCAGGCAAGGGCGTCATCTATGCCTATCCCCCCGAATTGCTGGCCGAGGCCGAGCGGGTTGCTACCTTGTGGCCCGGTGCGGTCTTGGAGCCAATCGAGGATCCCTACGGCGGTTTGCTCTTTGCCCGAGTGCGGATCAAGCCCGAAGCAGCCACGGATTGGCCAACTGCACTACACCCTGAACGCCCGCTCCACGCTCGGTTTGTCGATGCGCCAACCCTGGTGGGGATGCAGCCTCGCTATGGCGGCCAAGAGCTTCTGCTCTTCTGGCAGGCGGAGCCACGTGCCCAGGTGTTCGATCTCACCACCTTTATCCACGTGTTGAACCGAGATGGGCAACGCATTGCGCAGACGGATAAACGTCCTGGGCATGGTAGCTATTCCACCAATTTGTGGGCGAATGACGAGCAGATCAGCGAGCGCTATTACCTCGACTGGCTGGATCGCTGTGAAGGTGGCAACCCGGCGCGGGTGGTTGTCGGCTGGTACGAAGTCGATACGGCATCGGGGCAGCCTGGCCCGCGGCGTCCACGTGCTGACACCAGCGGTGATCTCGCCGATGCCGGTGAGCTGTTGGTTCCGCTGTTGCCCTATGCAAGTGATGAACCCATCCCGAATGCGGGTGAGCAGCCGATCACGGCCGCGTTGCAATTGGCTGGGTTTGCCTTGCCGCAGAGAGAGTGGCAGCCCGGCGCGCCGCTGGTCTTGGATCTCTACTGGCAGACGGCTGACCTGGTCGACGATCCTGACTTTACGCTGCAGTTGACCGATGGCGCCAATGCGTTTGAACTCTGGTCGAGCGAACGTTTGGCGACGCTGGCGTGGCCGCGCCAGACGTTGGTCTGTCAACGGCTGAGGACACAGTTGCCGACTGAATTGGCGGCGGGTGATTATTCGCTTTTTGTGCAGGGTTTAGCCGGGCGCTCCGCTGAGATTCCGTTGACGATTGGCCCCTCCACGCGTCAATTCACCATCCCGCCTGAAATCACGGAGGTTGGTGCAAACGTCGGGAATACGATAAAATTGGCAGGTTATCATGTGGCACAGCCCGATACAGCGGCATCTCCCTGGCAGGTGACCCTGGTTTGGCAGGCGTTGGCTACGCCGGCTCAGAATTATGTCGCCTTTGTCCACCTGCTGGATCAGGCGGGCAACTTGTTGGCCCAATCGGACGCTGTCCCCGCGGGTGGGTATGCGACCACGCGCTGGATCAGCGGCGAGGTCATTGTAGACGAACACACCATCACGCTCCCAGCGGATCAGGCAGCTACGCAAGTGCGCGTCGGACTGTACGATCCGCTTAGTGGCGAGCGTTTACCCATCACCAGCGCTGCGGGCGATTCCCTGCCCGATGGGGCGCTCACTTTGCCACTTATTCCATAACTCCTCCTGCTGATGCAATGAAAGGGATAGCCATGTCTTCGATAACCAGTGATGCGTTGAGCAGTACGACCGAAAGCATTCTCTCCCTCTTCCGCTCATTATTAGCCGAACCGGCACCATCTGGCTACGAAGGGCGGATCGCCGCGGTGGTGCGCCGCGAACTGGAACAGCTAGGCTATTCCCCAGAGCAAGATGGAGCTGGCAATCTAGTGGTGCGCATTGCTGGGCAACAGCCAACGGCACCGCTGCTCTGCGTGGCCGCGCACATGGACGAGATCGGCTTTGTGGTCACCGGCATCGAAGGGGATGGCAGCTTAAAGGCTGCCCGCTCCGGCGGGTTGCATCCCTGGAAATATGGGGAAGGTCCCGTTGAGATCCTAGGGGATGCTGGCTCGATCCTGGGGATTTTATCGATGGGCTCCACCCATACCAGCAAAGCCAATCAGGGGATCGAGTGGAGCGATGTGCGGATTTTGACAGGCCTCTCGCCGCAACAACTGGCGGAGCAGGGTATTCGCGTGGGCTCGGCTGGCGTCCCGGCGCGGTCTCAGTGTGGACCATACCTACTGGGCGATCCGCAGGAACCGTTGCTCGCTGCCTGGACCTTTGATGACCGCATGGGAGTGGTGGCGCTGTTGCGGCTGTTGGCCTTGTTGCGATCGGCGGAAGCACAGCCGATTCGCCCGCTGTTGGTGGCCTTTACTACGGGCGAAGAGGTCGGGGGCTTGGGTGCCAAGGTACTCGCTGCCCGCGAGCGCCCGGAAACGTTCATCGCCATCGATGGTTGCCCGATGCCGCCGGGGGCGCCGTTGGTCTTGGATGCGCGTCCCGGAATTTGGGTCAAAGATCGCCTAGCGCCGTACGACCCACAACTGGTGCGTGAGTTGATTAACGCGGCGAGGGCTACCGGTACTGATCTACAACCGGTGGCCTATGATGGCGCAGCCAGCGATGCCAGCTTGGTCTATGCCAATGGTGGCGCCGAACGAATTGCTTGTTTTGGTCATGTGCGCGAGAATAGCCACGGGTATGAAGTGGCCCGCCTCGCCGTCTTTGAGAACGTGATCCGAACGTTGTTCCACTTTGTTACCCACTGGGGGTAAACCATCATGAGCGAGAGCAACCACGAAACAGTTGCCAATCTTTGCAAAATCCTACTCGACGAAGATCGCCTGATGATCTTGGGCTTGCTGGCGATCCAGCCACGCCGCGCCGATGAGCTGGTGGCACTTCTGCCGCCGCATAGTTCGGCTGCCGCCAAATTAGGACGACACATCCAGCAATTGCAAGAGGCCGGGCTGGTGACCTATCTCGATGCTCCCGATGACGCTTTTCGGTTGGATGTCGCCTATCTGCAAACGCTCAAACGTCAATTGTTTAGCCGCGAGGACGCCAATGAAGCCTTATCTTCGGATGAGAAGCTCCTCGCCGCGTTTATCAAAGATGGTCAACTCGTCCAATTGCCTGTTCACCCAGCGAAGTTGGATTTGGTTTTGGCCTGGCTCGTGGAAAAGTTTGAAATCGGCGTAGATTATTCTGAACGTGAAGTCAACGAGCGCTTGGCGGGTCATGAGGTCGATCATGTTACCCTGCGCCGGACGTTGATCGATCATCTGTTGTTGACGCGCAAAGCCGGCATCTATCGCCGGGTGGAGGCAGCATGAAGGTACAGGCACGTTTTCGCGGGGCACTATTGGGGTTGGCCTGTGGTGATGCAGTTGGCACAACTGCCGAGTTCCAATCGCGCCACACCTTCGAGCCGATTACCGACATGGTAGGTGGTGGCCCTTTTCAGCTTGAGGCTGGAAAGTGGACCGATGACACATCGATGGCTCTCTGTCTGGCAACCAGTTTGGTTGAGAAAAATAGCTTCGACGTGTGCGACCAGATGGATCGCTACGTGGCTTGGATGACCCTGGGTTATTTGAGCAGCACCGGTGAATGCTTTGATATTGGCAAAACAACCGCCGGTGCCCTCCGCCGCTATCAACTCTACGGCAATCCCTACAGCGGTTCGCCCGACCCGCGCACGGCCGGCAATGGTTCGATCATGCGGTTGGCCCCGGTCCCGATGTTCTTTTTCCCCGATTACATTGCGGCTATCCATCATGCTGGCCAGAGTTCACTCACTACGCACGGGGCGGTCGAATGCATTGATGCTTGTCGCTTGCTGGCGGCGATGCTGGTCAAAGCGTTGGCCGGTCAACCCAAAGAGATCATTTTGTGGGGAGAACATTTCCCGCCCGGTGTCGATGCCACCCTCTCGCCCGCGCTGCAAGAGCTGGCTTATGGGGACTACCGAAACAAGCCCGAGGAGGCCATCAAAGGCGATGGGTATGTGGTCAACTGTTTGGAGGCCGCACTCTGGTGTTTCTGGACCACCGACAATTTCCGCGATGCCATCTTGCGGGCCGCTAACTTGGGGGATGATGCCGACACCACCGCAGCCGTCTGTGGTCAGTTGGCCGGCGCTTATTATGGTGAATCAGGCATTCCGGCTGAGTGGCTAGACCGTTTGTATATGCGCACCGAGATTACCCGGCTGGCCGATCGTCTGTTGCGCACGCAACCCTAGCCGGGAGATAGGGAGGCAAGGACTATGATTTATGATTCATGGCTGTGCCTGCTCTGATGGGAAATCATCATGCCCAATGTGATAACCTCGCTCGAAATTCAGAAGAAAAACAAAGAACGAGTCAATGTTTTTCTGGATGGTGCGTACGCCTTCTCGCTGACCTTAGATGCTGCGCTGGCGCTCAAACGCGGTCAAGAACTGAGCCCCACCGAGATCGAGACCTTGCGCCAAGCGGATGAAGCGGCCGTCGCCTATCAACGCGCATTAGGCTATTTGAGTATGCGGCCGCGCAGCCAAGCCGAGATCACCCAGTATCTTCGCAACAAAGAGTATGATCCCGCGCTAATCGACCAGGTGATTGAGCGTTTGCAGCGAGCCGGTTATCTGGATGAGGCCGCCTTTGCGCAATTTTGGCGCGAAAGCCGCGAGCGTTTTCGCCCGCGCAGTGCCCGTGCTATGCGCTACGAATTGCAGCAAAAAGGGGTCGATAAAGCCGTAATCGACGAGGCGCTCAGTGGATTGGACGAAGAAGCCGCCGCCTGGGCCCTTATTGAGCCCAAACTAGCTCGCTGGCAAGCACTCCCCAAAGAAGAGTTTGAACACAAAGTGCTCTCCTTGCTGGCCCGCCGTGGCTTTGCTTTTGACTTGGCGCGGCGTGTTTGTCGCCGCGCTTGGCAGACGGTTGACCAGCCCGACTCGCTAGACGACCCCTAGCGAACGCGCTCACCTAGTGCTCCCACCCGATTCGGGGCCTATCGCCTTTGATTGCGTTCGCGTTCCTTGAACGTTTTGATGTCAATTCCTCTGTAGAAAACCCAATGGTTGTAATTTATGATATCTATGATGAGTTCGAATCAGCCAAGTGCTAACCAATCCGATACCACATCTACCCCTGAAGAACCTGCCCATACCAATGCCGGCGCAGCGAACGAATCCGCAGCTGTGACACCGGCTTACGCCAAGCCGCGCCGCCGCCGTCGCAATATCCGCGTACGCGCATGGCGCAGCGAAGATATTCCGCGCATTGTTGTTTGTCACCGCGCCGCCTATCCCGATTACGAAGAGAGCATGTATTACACCGAACGCTTCTACGAGATGCAATTTGCTGCCTTTCCCGAAGGGCAAGTCTTGGCAGAAGCGGATGGTCAAGTAATCGGTTATGCAACGTCGTTGATTGTCCAACTAGACGACAGCAGTCATTGGTATACCTACGAAGAGATCACCGGTGGCGGCACCTTCAGTACGCATGATCCGAGTGGCGACACGCTCTATGGCGCCGACATCGGCGTGCACCCCGAGTATCGCGGCATGGGGGTAGCCGGTCTGTTGTACGAACAGCGCAAACGCTTGATGAAGCGCTATAATTTGCGGCGCATGGTCGCCTATGGGCGCATTCCCGGTTACAATGCGGTGGCTGGCAAGATGACCGCCGAAGAGTATGTACAAAAAGTGATGCAGGGCGAGCTGCACGATGCTTCGCTGGCGGCCCATCTCAAGGCTGGTTACCAAGTGAAACGGGTGCTGCTTGACTTTCTCTGGGATGATTCGAGCCTAAATTATTCAACCTGGCTGGAGATGGCCAATCCCCACTACCGGCCGGAGAAACGGCAGATTGCCGCCGCACCGATCCAGCGGCCTGTCCGCAAAATTCGTGTCTGCGCTGCTCAATTCCAGATGCGCCCGATCCGCTCTTGGGAAGAATTTGCCCAAACCGTAGCCTTTTTTGTCGATACCGCAGACACCTACCATTGCCATTTTTTGGTCTTTCCCGAACTTTTTACGGTGCAGCTCTTTAGTTTGATGCCGCCGGATCTGCAGCCCTACGATGCAATTCGTCAATTGGCGGGGATGCATGATCGCTACGTGGAGCTATTTACACGGCTGGCTACCGAACGCGATCTCTACATCATTGCGGGGTCGCACCCGGTCTGGCGCGAGGATGAGATCTACAACGTCGCCCATCTCTTTACGCCAGGCGGCAATGTGTATACGCAAGATGCTTTGCATATTCCGCCGATTGAGCGCGACGAATTTGACATTGAACCCGGCGAGGAGATCAAAGTCTTCGATACTCCGCTGGCGCGCATTGCTATCCAAGTTTCGTATGATGTTGAGTTTCCGGAATTGGCGCGCTTGGCCGTGCTCTCTGGCGCAGAGGTGCTCTTTGTGCCTTACAGCACCGATGAGAAAAAGGCCTATGATCGGATTCGCTACACCGCTCAAGCGCGGGCGGTGGAAAATTTTGTCTACGTGGTCATTACTGGCAATGTCGGCAATTTGCCCACCGTACGCAACTATCTAATCAACTACGGTCAGGCTGCGGTCTTTACGCCGAGCGATTTTGCCTTTCCACCCAGTGCCACGGCGGGCGAAGCCGAAGCCAATGTGGAAACCGTCGTGATCACGGATTTGGATCTGACAAGTCTGGTGCAGCAGCGCGAACTCGCCAGCGTGCGCCATCTCTACGACCGACGGGCGGATCTCTACGATCTGCGGGCGAAAAAGTCGGTCAAAGTTGAGCGCGTCGAATAGGTGAATCAAGGCAGAACTGCAGATCGCATTGATCCACACAGGTTGATTTTGTAGTGCGTTTGTCTGTGCCATCTGCAGTTCAAGGTTTGCCAGTCTAGCGGACTTTTTGGAAGGTAATTTCGTACGAAAAGTGGATCGCCGTGATCGGCCACTCGCATCTGATTTCCAAGGTTG
>CAZMRA010000114.1:0-3075 GCA_964568485.1 uncultured Caldilineaceae bacterium
ATTATGCTGCTGGGAGCTGGGGGCCGCTCGAAGCTGACGAGCTTCTGGCGCGCGATGGTCGCTACTGGCGCAATCCTGGGTAGTTAAAAGCTATTTACAAACCAAATCACGCAACCAGAGTGAGAATTGATCATGCCCAAGAAGCTTCGCTGGGGTCTCCTTTCGACCGCCAATATCAACAAAGCTCTGCTCGGTCCGCTACGCCAATCCCCGCGCAGTGAACTGGTCGCAGTGGCCAGCCGCGATCAAGCCAAGGCAGAAGCCTATGCGCAAGAGCACAACATCCCAACGGCCCATGGCAGTTACGAAGCGCTACTAGCTGATCCAGAGGTCGATGTAATCTACAATCCCCTACCCAATACGCTGCACTGCGAATGGACCGTCAAAGCGGCCGATGCCGGTAAACATGTGCTATGCGAAAAGCCACTGGTCATAACCTTGGCTGAGCTAGATCAAGTAACCGCAGCCGCGACCCGCAATGGTGTCACCGTGTTTGAGGCATTTATGTATCTGCATCACCCACAGACGCGCACGGTGCTGGACTGGGTTGCCGGCGGCAAGCTAGGGACGGTGCAGCAGATCAACAGCTGGTTCCACTTCTATCTGCCTCCCGAACGCAGCGAAAATATCCGGCTGAATGCTACGCTCTCCGGTGGTTCACTGTGGGATGTTGGTGTTTATCCAACCAGTGCTACCTTGAGTGTGGCGGCGGCAGCCGGCGCAGGCAATCTGCCGCAACAAGTGTGGGCCAGCCAAATCGTTGGCGAAAGTGGCGTGGATGTGGCGATGCGTGCCCAGCTCCAATTTGCCAATCAGGTGGTCGCTCAGATCTCGTCCGGTTTTCGTACCCCCTTCCGCGAGGCCTTACACATCGTTGGTGATCAAGGCTCGCTCCATGTGGTCGAACCATGGAAACCGGGGCTACAAGGTCACGAGAGCGTCGTCCATTTCACCAGCAACACGGGCCAGCAAGAGTCGATTGTGACGCCTGCGATCGATCCGTATCTATGCGAGGTACAGGCCATGGAAGCCTGTGTTCTGGATGGTGCTGCACCGGTGATCTCGCTAGAGCAAAGTCGCTATTTCCTGCAAACGGTGTTGGCTTTATACGAATCTGCACGTTCTGGCCAGTCAGTAACCCTATAGCTGCAAAATAGTAAACGCTGCTATTTTGCAGTGATCAATGCTTCGTGTGTTCTCTGGTGATTGTGGTATCATATCCTTATGAAGTGGCAGCCCAAGCACCCAGCCTTGCAAGCATTGATTCGGGCCTTTGCGGACGAAACCACGCCGCTCTATGTGGTCGGCGGTGCTGTGCGCGATTATTTACTTAACCGCCACGCCGACCAAACCGACATTGATCTTGTGGTCGAACGGGCAGCCATTCCGATTGCCCGTCGTGTGGCGGATCGGCTTGGATGGGCTTTTTACGAGCTGGACACAGTGCGCGACGTGGCTCGGTTGGTCTTTGCGCAGGCGAGTGGGACATCACTGGTTTGTGACATTGCGGCCATGCGCGGCGGCACCTTGGAAAGTGACCTGCTGGCGCGTGATTTCACGGTCAACGCGCTGGCTTTTCGTGTGTTGACGCCCACCGAAGTTGAGCTGATCGATTTCGTTCACGGGCAAGCCGACTTGGCCGCTCGACATCTGCGTCGGGTCTCCCCCTCGGGTCTGGCTGAAGATCCCGTCCGACTTTTGCGGGCGGTTCGCTTCGTTCATCAATTAAATTTTTCTCTGGAAGATGAAACCCTCATCCAGATCAAGCGGATGGGCGGAACGATCAAGCTGGCCAGCGCCGAACGGATTCGGGATGAGTTATGGAAAATCCTCATCACCGAGCAACCTGCTGATGCTATCGCTACCATGGAAGCACTGGGATTATTGTCCCAGGTGTTGCCTGAGGTGAGTATGCTCGATGGGGTTGAGCAATCTCCACCTCACGAGAATGATGTCTATCAGCACACGCTGGAAGTTGTCCGGCAGATGGGATACATTCGGCAGTGGCTGCAGGGGCGATCCGTCGTTTCAACGCCTCACCCGGTGGATTGGCAGAGTGCTTTGGCGCCGTGGCGTAGTCGGCTGCGGCAATATTTTGTCCAGTCGCTAGCCGTGGGCCATCTTCGCTCAGAGTGGTTGATCTGGCATGCATTGCTGCACGATATCGGCAAGCCTGTGACGCAGAGTCGCGAGCGCGCCGCACTGGGCGAGATACGGATTCGCTTTGTCGGGCACGAACGAGTCAGTGCGCAAATGGCGTCAGCACGATTGGAGCAATTACGCTTCAGCCGCCAAGAGATTGCTTACGCGGAACGAGTTGCGGCCAATCATATGCGGCCCCATTTGCTTCATGCCTCTTTTGTGGGGCAACCGATCAGTCGTCGAGCTGCTTATCGTTATTTCCGTGATAGCGGAGACCGCGCCACCGACCATTTGATTGGGTTGGATATTTGTCTCTTGGCGCTGGCAGATTCGTTGGCCATTCACCGCACCTTGTCGTTTGATTGGCTCGATTATCTGACCCATTTGGAGCAACTAATCGCCTATGCCTTTGCGGCTGATGGGTTTCAACAAACACGGCAAACACCTTTGGTAGACGGCCACCAATTGATGCGTGCGTTGAAATTACAGCCTGGCCGCCAGGTTGGCGAGATTCTCGAGTATTTGTTAGAGGCGCAAGCCGCGGGCGAAGTGCAAACAGCGGAAGCTGCTCTGGCCTTAGCCCATCAATGGTTGACCGAACAATCACCACCATAAGACTTGCATAAACCCTGGCTAATCATCCCCGCCATTATGTTGTTTCCCCTGAGACGAATCAGGAAACATGTAAGTCATGAGCACCTAGCGTTACCATGAACCGATCGATCTGTCCCTATTTAGGGACGCTAGATAAAGAAGATCAGCCAGCGGCAGCGGTTGAATATCCGAGCTTAGAGAATCAATGTTTTGCCGCGCCTGCCAATGAGCTCCTGCTTTTAGGGGATCAAGCAACTTTTTGTCTTGCTAGCGATCATCGGCATTGCCCGCGCTATCAAGCCCTACAACGGAGTGGGGAAACTGCAGACGCCTACCCGG
>CAZMRA010000114.1:3085-14502 GCA_964568485.1 uncultured Caldilineaceae bacterium
GCCGATGCCCCCCCCTATGTATATGCCGAAGAGCCGGATGAGCGTCTCTCCCCGACTGGGTTGTGGAGCAACCTGAGCGAGTTGTTTGAACGAGAGGATACGCGCTCACGGCGGCGTTGGACTTGGGTCGGTGCCCTCATGTTGTTTATGGGGCTGTTGCTCTTTGGTGGTTTGGGCGCCACCTACTTGGGGTGGCAATTGGTGACTCGGCAATATCTGACAGCTGCCCGCAACGAGGGTCAGATCACAACGCTCGCGGACGAGGTAGCGCAACCGCTGTATGTGATCCAAACTGCGACGAGCCCCGCCGCAGTTATCGTTGTTCCGCCGATAGAAACTGTGGTGGCAACACTAGCCCTTGAAGAATTGGTACAGCCAACGGCGGCTCAGCTTGATTTCCCACCGGCAGTTACGCCCACTCCCATTCAGATCGATCCAAACGCGGTCGCACCTCCCCCCAACACGGATGCGCAGCCAATCCCAACCACGGCGGCCGAAGCGGTGAATGAAATTCCTGCTGAATTGCCCCCGCCGGTCAGCGAGCCCATCAACACCGCACCGGAGAATATAACGCTACCCACGCCGGAGATCAATCTGGGGCTAGAGGTGCCAACTCGACGACCGACGCCCGTCTTCGAGGTGCCAACCAGTACACCCACCCCTGAAGAGCCAACCGCGACCCCATCCCCGACACCAATTTTAGGGACGCCTGTTGTGAACTTTGCGCCTTTACAATATGTCTTGCAAGAAGGCCAATGCACGCTGGTCCGCTGGCAGGTTGAAAATGTGCAAGCGGTCTATTACGAAAATCAAGGAGTGGATGGGACAGGTCAACGCGAAGAATGTATTGATGATGAGCCAGAAACCTTTACCTTGGCCGTCATTTTGCCCGATGGTAATACTCGTATCTATACGACGACCATCGATTTCTTGCCACCTACCCCAACCTTGACGCCGACCGCCAGCTTTACGCCGTATCGAGAACCAGAGCCCACCCCCACCTGGACGCCAGATGTCGCCACGCCGACGCCAACCGTACCGCTGTTCTTCGGCGCAGACTTAAGTGTTTTCGGGGATCAGCGGCGCGTTTGTGGGGCAGGTTCGACCTGTGAGTTTGATCTATTAGTTTCGAACACTGGCAATACGGCCGATAGCTTTATGTTGACTTATAATCATAGTGGGCCTTGGCCTGCATTGATTTGTGCTGATGGGGGCGATTGTGCTCAATCAAATCTTTCGCTCAGTAATGTAGCCCCTGGTAGCAATAAATTGGTCAAAGTAAAAGTAAGTATACCCGGTGATGCAACGAGCCAAGTCGCAAGTTATGGATTGCAAGCGATTAGTAATAGTTCGGGTGGCTCGGTTACATCATCTGTCGTCACAATTGAGGTAGAAGTACCCTAACGACAAAACAGCATGCTTGGTTCCCTGGCAATAAGCAGGAAGTTGCAAGCATCATTTTGTCTGCGCACCTGAGTTCGGATGCGCCTTGTGTCGCTACTGCTCTAATCTGTTCGCGATCGCCGAGCAGAAGCACACGGTCGGAACTTATATTCGTATGAGTAGTCCTGTCTCTATTATCGCCGTTGTTACGCTCTTGGTGGCGATCAACGGCTTCTATGTTGTGGCAGAGTTTTCTGTCGTCAGTGCCAAACGCTCTCGCTTGGCACAAATGGTAGATGCTGGCTATGTTGGCGCCCGCCCTTTGCTGGCTATCATCAGCGACCCCAGTCGACTTGATGCCTATATTGCCGCCTGCCAAGTTGGGATAACCCTTTCTAGCCTGTTATTAGGGTTTTACGCCCAAGGACAGATCATTAATTGGGCTGATCCTTATTTTGCGAACTTAGTCTCTCCCCTCCGCAGTATCCTCGAACCCATCAGTTCGTTTGTGCTGCTCATCAGCTTGGCTATTTTTCAGGGCCTTTTAGGTGAATTTATTCCCAAAAACATCGGCATTCAGCATCCGGAGCGCCTGGCCGTGTGGACAGCCACACCAATGCGCTGGTCACTGATCGCCTTCCGGCCGATGATCTGGCTCTTCAATGGTAGTAGCCGCCTACTGCTCCGCATCTTTGGTGCAACCCATGTAACCGAGCAAACGCATGTTCATTCTCCGGAAGAGATTGTGTTTTTGGTTGAAGAGAGCGGCGCGGGCGGTATACTCGATAACACAGAGCGGCGTCTGCTCGTGAATACATTGCAATTGCGCAATCAAACGGTGCGCAAGGTGATGGTGCCCCGCAATCGTGTCTTGGCGGCATCGGTGGACCAGCCGCTCGCCGAGATCTTCCAATTGTTAGCCAATTCTCCCTATTCACGCCTTCCTATCTATGAAGGTACTATTGACCGGATTGTAGGCATTGTCCATATCAAAGATCTGTTGCAGTTGTACTACTGGCAACAGCACCCTGAAGAACCCGGCGCACAATCGCAGGACCTGCGTCAAGTGCTCCACGAGCCGCTGTTTGTGCCCGATTCGATCCAGATCGAAGAGGTGATCGAGCAGATGCAAAAGGTGCGCCAGAATATTGCAATCGTGGTTGATGAATATGGGGGTACTACTGGTTTGTTGGCCTTTGAGGATTTATTGGAAGAAATTATTGGCGATTTTCAAGACGAATTTGATACGGAAAACCCTGATTTACGCTTGGTTGGTAAAAACCATTTACTGGTGCGGGGTGATGTACAATTAGATACCCTGAATTTGCTGCTGAATTGTCATTTTGCCTCGGAAGATGTTGATACGATTGGCGGTTTGGTGGCGACGGAACTTGGACGCATCCCCACAGTTGGTGACCGCATCGAGATAGATGGAACCCGGATCCGCGTGGAGCGGATGGAAGATAATCGCGTGGCCGAAGTACAGCTAATGCTCAGCCCTGAACAATACGCGCGCCTACAGGAGATGACCAATGAATGAGCCAGGCTGGCCCCTTGCTGTGATCAGCTTGCTCTTGGTGGTGAATGGCTTTTTTGTCGCAGCAGAATTTGCTCTGGCCGCTGCTCCCGAACACCGGGTCGCCAAACTCGCTGATGATGGTTCCGATGCAGCGCGTCGTCTCTTGTTTCTGTTGCGCGACACGCGAGCCTTTAACATCTATGTCTCAACCGCCCAAGTTGGTATCACTTTGGCAAGTTTAGGGTTAGGGATGTATGGTGAATACGCCCTGGCTAACTGGCTGGAGCAATATTTCGTCGATTGGCCGTGGTTTTCCCCTACCTTACAACATGCGGTAGCGACTATCATCACGGTGGCGCTCCTGACCTACCTCCACGTCGTGATTGGGGAAATGGTGCCGAAATCTTTGGCATTGGCCTCACCCGCGAATGCGGCACTCCAGATGGCACCGGGGATGCGGTTTGCTCACTGGTTATTTCATCCAATCACGACCTTGTTAAATCGGGCTGGTGATATGCTCTTGCGCCTCTTTGGCGTGCCACCGGTCGATAAGCGAGCCCATTTGGTCTCGTCTGCAGAGCTAGAATACATTGTCGAAGAGAGTACGGTCAGTGGGCTGCTCGAACCAAACCAGCAGCTCTATCTTGAGAATGTGCTAGACTTTGGGGAGCGTGCTCTGGGCCAGATCATGACCCCACGCACCCGTGTGCAGACCTTCTCGATCGAGGCTACGATTGACGAGATTTTGCAGATTGTCAGCCAGCATGGCTATTCTCGGTACCCAGTTTATCAAGGGGAGCGGGACCAGATCGTCGGCATCTTCCATGTAAAAGAACTGGCTCGTGCCATTAGCAATGCTCAAACTGAGCGCCCCCTGGCAACCTTGTTGCGCCCAGCGGTCTTTGTGCCGGAAACCCTTTCGCTAGCCCAAATGTTGCAGCGCTTCCGTAGCGAGCACATCCAAATTGCCATTGTGGTGGATGAATTTGGGGGCGTAGCTGGACTGGTCACCTTAGAAGACCTGGTGGAAGAGTTGATCGGGGAGATCCAAGATGAGTTTGACGAGGAGTTGCCACCGCTCGAAGAGATTAATGACACCACCCTGCGTGTGCGTGGCGATTTGTTAATCGATGAATTAAATCAGCTCTATGAATTAGAGTTGACGCACGAAGAGGCGGACACAATTGGGGGCATGGTCACTGCTGTTTTGGGCAACATCCCCTCTGGCGGGGAACGTGTGGTAATTGATCAGATCAAGTTTGATGTTGAAGCGGTAGAAGGGTTGGCCATCCGTACACTCTTGGTCCATTTGCCGCCCCCTGAAATTGAGGCGCCAGAGGTTGATGAGGCGGCCACGGTTGAGAAGCAAGATCGTGTAGATAATGTATGGACAACCTCCTCCACCTAGTTTGTGTCTGGGCTGTGAAGCCTAGAACAGAAAAGATACTTTATGCATCTGATTGACGATAGCCTAGTCAAGCGTATTCGCGAAACCGTTTTGCAGGTTACTCAAGCGCCCAAACGCGCCCTCAAACCGAGCGACACCGCCGAAGATAAGGCTCGAGCGTCAATTCGCCAATTATCACGCAGCCGGATCAGTCTGCTCTTACGCCAATTGCGGGCAGCTAATGGGCTGACTTATGCGCAAATTCAGGAACGGACCGGCCTTTCCCAACAAACCTTGTTTGATGTTGAATACAAAGATCGCCGTCTCTCGCTTAGTGAATTACGTATCTTGTGTGATTGTTACCATATCTCCGTGAATGACTTGCTAGGCATCGACCTTGATTAGCATCTAACCCAAGTAGGCTTCAAACGCTTCATTAACAAATGGCTCTTCAACTCGAAATCCAAATCGCAGTAGCCAAGATCAATAAATATGCAGTCAGTGAAAGTGGTGATACTGCCGAGGTGGTAGAACGCCCTCATGGGGGGATGAGTGTCGTCGTTGCTGATGGACAACGGAGCGGCAAGAGTGCCAAGGCGATCAGCAATCTAGTTGTGGGCAAGGCGATCAGCTTGATTGGCGAAGGTGTCCGTGATGGTGCTGTTGCCCGCGCCGCCCACGATTATTTGCGGATTCAGCGCGGCGGGCAAGTCAGTGCCGAATTGATCATCCTGAGCGTTGATCTCGCCACCAATACGTTGGTGATCAGCCGCAACGCACGGGTGCCCGTTCTGCTACATCGAAACTCGGCTTGGCAATGGCTAGGCGAGCCATCCGAAGCAGTCGGTATTCATCGCAATACCAAACCATCCATTATAGAAATGCCGATCGCGCCAGGCATCATTGTTGTTGCTGGCACCGATGGGGTCTGGAGTGCGGGCAGCCGTCACAAAAACGGGATCGATGTTCCCGCCTTATTGGCAGCGTTCGACCAATCGTCAACAAAGAATGCCAACATCCTGGCCGATACGATTTTGGCCGAAGCACTGAGATTAGATCAGGGTCGTCCTCAGGATGACGCTACGGTTGTGGTACTGCAATTATTACCCCTAGATCCACCTGATTCCACCCGTCGTCTCTTTATGCGAATTCCCATATGAGTGATCTACCACTGATTAAAGTTGTGGGCCTGAGTGCAAGCGGTAAATCTACGCTTGTCAAAGGTTTACGCCAAGCCGGCTACAATGCCCGCCCGATCAGCCAGGAACATAGTTATGTCCCGGATCTCTGGCAACAATTTGGCTTGACTTATTGTTTGATCTATTTGCACATTAGCTTGGCCGGGCAACAACAACGTCGTCCGGATGTCACCTGGTCGGAAGCTGACTTTAGGGCTGAAGAGCAGCGGCTCGCTCATGCGGCAGCACACGCCGATCTGCACATTGATACCACTACAATGACGCCGGATACAGTGTTGCAGATCGCCTTGGCCTTTTTGCGGAACCGGAAATTGGCACATGCCGATCAGCCCTTACCTCCTATAAACGCCACTGGTAGTGCCCAGGTCGTGGCTGCGCCAGCTGAGCCGCCTCCAGCACCAAACCGCCGCGGGAAAAAGCGGCAAAGTCGCTAAATTACCGGTGCTGGTTGCCAGATCTAGCGCGCTTATAACCGTAGCAAGCCTTTGCTATGGCTTACTCAGCTCAATGTAATGTAGGAACGGTGATCCGGACGAGAATCTCTCGATTTGGATTTTGTATTTGCACGGCGGGGGGGAGGAGGCAATTGGGAGTTAATGGCTGGGGTATCTTGCTGTTCTTCTTGGCGGAAGCGGCGTTGCCCAAACCAGGCAACCCCCACCAGACCAGTAATGATTACCACGATGCCAACCACGTGTAAGCCATGTTCTACTTCTGTGATTAATTCGGTCAGATGGTAGCCGACCCACGTTAGCAACGCGACCCAAACAACTTCTACCACAAAGACTACCGGGAACCAACGCCGCCAAGGAACACGGGCCAGACCAGCGGCAACCAGTGTGGGAATCATCAAGCTGATCGACAATTTAGCCAAGAGGATCAATTTCGTGGCATGGGCCAGAATGGCGCCTTCAAGCTTGGCAATATGCGCGGGTTGCAAGCCTACATAGCGCCCAATCCGTACAAAGCGCTCTAACCTGCCGCTATAACCCACCAGATACCAGCCGATATCTCCCGTCAAATTACCAGCAACAGCAGCAAAGTAGACCCAATCTAGGCGTAGATAGCCACCAGCCGCGGCGGCTGCTCCTAATAAAACAGAGAATGGCCCTTCTGTGGCGGCTAGCAAAAAAAGCAAGACATAACTCCATATCCCTAAATCGGGAAATCCCCCGCTTCGCAAGGTTTGCCAAATCTCTTGCACAAATTGCACAATTGCTTCCATACACCATCCTTAGTACACGTTTATCAAGTAGGTGCTCCACGCGCCTCCTTGTTGGGCTACTACGCTATTTCACAGTATTAATCGTGAAAAGCTGCGTAATCCTTCCCTGTTTGATTAACCCTATCTCAAATCTTTGTTTGCGTCCTGCCGATCGAGTTGGTAGGACAGGGATGAGCCCCAAGTGACTTTGAGACGGCTGTTCGTAGTATAAGACTGCTTGAGCCGGTAAGCCAGGCAAATATTGTTTAACAACGGCCTCTTTTACCTGATTCTAGAGTAAAAAGCAAAAACAAGTATTGACAAAGTATAAGAACTATGATTGAATTTTCACATCTTTATTAAATTCAGTGGATTTAATTATTCGCTCCCCCCATTGTTTTGGATAGCCATCGCCATGTTAGTTGTGACTGAGAAGGCGAATCAAGCGCTAACCAAGCGGCACAACGCCCGCCTTGTGCTTAAAACCATCTATCAGCACGAACCAACAAGTCGTGCTGATATTGCTCGGTTGACAAATTTGACGGCCACGACGGTCTCGAATGTGATCACCGACTTGATCAACGATGGTATTGTGGAAGAAGTGGGCTCTCTCTCTACCGAACGAGGTAAACCGCCAGTTCTGGTCGGATTGTGTAAAAATGCCCGGCATGTGATTGCGCTCAATCTCGCGCAAAATGTTTTTCGCGGGGGGATTCTCAATCTGCGCGGTGAGCTGCTGCACCAAATCACCATCCCCAGTGCAGGGCTACAAGGTTATGAGGCCCTAGCAATTGTTCATCAGGTTGTCGAGCAACTTTTAGCAATGGTCGACCGCCCCCTGCTTGGGATTGGGGTGGGCGCCCCCGGCTTGATCGACGTCGAACAAGGCATTATCGGCCGAGCCGTTAATCTTAATTGGTACGATCTTCCCTTGACGCGTTTGCTGAGTGAACGCTATCAGCTACCAATCCATATTATCAACGACAACCATGCTGCACTCTTAGCCGAATCGCTCTTTGGGCAGGCTAGGGAACATCCCAATTTTATGGTTATTCGGGTCGGGCGCGGCATTGGCGTAGGGCTGATGATCAACGGCCAACTAGTCCAGAATTACGGCGCAGGCGAGATCGGCCACAACCGGATGGTTGAAGGGGGAGAACGTTGTTCATGCGGCAAGCATGGTTGTTTGGAAACCGTTGCAAGTAGTCGGGCCATTGTTCAGCAGGCGCAGCGTCTTGTGGCTGCACATCCCCACGCTATTTTGGCAGAGCTAGCAGCTCAACATGGCGAGTTAGACATTCAACTTGTGATTCAAGCCTATCAGGCTGGGGATAGCTTTTTAGGCGAGATTGTCGAACGGGTGGGTACCTATTTGGGGATTGCTATTGCGCATTTGGTTGGCGCATTAGCCCCAAGCCACATCTTACTCTGTGGGAGTGTTGCCAATTTTGGCGAGCCCTTACTCGAACGGATTCGCCATGAAGTAATTGCACGTTCCCTAACAGCCCAACTCACACCGCCGCAAATCGACTTGGCGACTTCAGAAACCGATATTATAATGCTGGGAGCCACAGCGCTACTCCTTAAGAACGAGCTTGGCTTGTTTTAGTCCACAAATTCAATTTCGACGAATCGAATACCGCGTTCGTCTTGCAGCAAACATAATTACAAATTGATATACCTCTGGCGTGTAGAGAACGGATACCCATTCTTAAAGGACGCACATGGCAACGAGTATTGAGCAACTTCCCCAAAGGAGTGTGCTTGCTACCGAACCCAATTGGTGGCAGGGACTTGTTCACTCCTACTACTTACGTAGACTATTAAAGACGCTTTTCACCGTCTTTGTTGTTACCTCGCTGATCTTTTTTCTCATTCGCTTGCTACCAGGGGATCCCATTGAGCAGTATGTGAATCAATTGGTGGTGCAATATGGGACGCCAGTGCATGAGGCACGTGACCAAGCAGCATCCCTCTTTGCCATTGATTTGGGGCAACCGCTATACCTGCAATATGTGAATTATTTGGGCAATCTGCTGCGTGGAAACTTAGGAACTTCGATCCTCTCACCAGGTACATCGGTGAGCTCAATCATTCTCAAGTTTCTTCCCTGGACTATCTTCAGCGTAGGTACTGGTCTGCTGCTCAGCTTTAGCTTTGGGGTGATCCTGGGATTGATCATGGCCTACCGCCGCGATTCCTGGTTGGATCATCTGTTGACCCTCTTTGCATCAATCTTCTCGTCCGTTCCCAATTATCTGACCGCAATTTTGTTGGTGGTCTGGCTGGGTGTGCAATGGAAGCTCGTGCCTATTGCGCAGATGCGGGGCTCGCTCTCTCCGGGGATGCAACCACACCTGAGTTGGTTGTTTATCTATGATGTCTTCTTTCACGCCTCCCTGCCCATCGCTACCTATGTGCTCACCTCGATTGGTGGTTGGATGATCTCCATGAAGAGCAGCAGTATCACCATTTTGGGTGAAGATTATGTCACCGTTGCGAAAGCACGGGGACTTAAAGAATGGCGCATTACCATGGCCTACGTAGGGCGAAATGCTGCGCTGCCCCTCTTCACCCAGTTGGCTATTGTGATCGGGTTGGCGATGGGCGGTTCGTTTTTGATTGAAAGAATTTTTAGCTACCAAGGCATTGGCTTCATCCTGGGTGATAGCATCAGCCGCCGCGATTACACGGTGATGCAAGGTGTCTTCTTGGTCATTACCCTCTCGGTTGTTTTCGCTAACTTCTTTGCCGATCTGCTCTATAGTTGGCTGGATCCGCGCATCAAGCTTGGAAAGCAGGAGTAGTCATGCGTACTGTCTGGAACTGGTTTGGCACGACGCTCCGTTTGCTCACCTATAACAAGGTGGGATTCATCGGCTTTTTGATCGTGGTGCTGATCGTGCTCGTCTCGTACGTTGGTCCCTATTTTATCCCGCTGGATACAGACACGAAGCCCGACCAGATCTACCAACCACCCTCGGCCGAGTATTGGTTTGGCACTGACCATCAGGGGCGCGACATCTTTTCACAGATTGTCAATGGCGGCAAAGATGTGATCTACGTTGCCTTTGTGGCGGCCCTCTTATCCACCATCATTGCCGTTGGGTTTGGGACATTAAGCGGCTTTGTGGGTGGGTGGGTCGACGACCTGATCATGGCGGTCACTGATATTATCTTGACTATTCCTCAGTTTCCATTGCTCGCCGTGTTGGCAGCCTTTATTCAGCTCAACAGCCTAACCTTCTTGGGCCTGTTACTCGGCATCCTCAGTTGGCCGGCGCTTTTACGGGCAGTGCGTGCACAGGCACTTTCTCTCAAAGAACGAGATTTTATCGAAGCAGCGCGCGCACTGGATCTAGGCACTTGGCACATCGTCTTCAACGAAATGGTGCCCAACATGATGCCTTATATTGCCATCAGCTTTACCTTGGCGCTGACGAATGCCATCTATACGCAAGTGGGTCTGGTGTTGCTTGGCCTGGTGCCCATTTCAACCAGCAACTGGGGCGTGATGATCAGCCTCGCCTGGACACGGGGCGCTATCTTCTTCCAGAATAGTATCTGGTACATCATGATGCCAGTCGCTGCGATTGTGATTTTGCAGTTGGCGATCGTCACCATGAACCGTTCACTGGAAGCGATCTTCAACCCGCGCTTGCGGTCAAGTGAGTAGGTTTATATCCGATAGCGGGAACTCGCAAGAAGCAGTAAATTACACCAATACACATTGGGGAATGGCACTTCATGAGCAAGGCTGAGTTCAATTGGCAACAAAACGGTCAGGCTGCTAGCAAGCCGCCGTTAAGCCTGGAAAATGTCTATGTGAATTATCGTTCACGGCGAGGGAATGTGCAGGCGGTACGCGGCGTCTCGCTGGATCTCTATGCAGGTGAAAGCCTCGCACTGATCGGCGAGAGTGGTTCAGGCAAAACCACGCTGGGCTTGGCCATTGTGCGGCTGCTCGTCAAGACCGCTTCAGTTGAACCGGGGCGCATCACCTATCGGCGGGATGGGACCGAACTCAGCGTATTGGATCTTAATGACAAGCAGTTGCGCCAATTTCGCTGGCGTGAGTGCGCCATGGTCTTTCAATCCGCCCTCAACGCCTTCAATCCTGTCTTGCGGATTTGGGATCAAATTTGGGATACGGCCCGTGCCCATGGCTGGCATGATCGAACTGCAGTGCGCGAGCGAGCGCTCGAACTCCTACGCTTTGTGCAACTCGATCCCAATCGGGTGATCAATGCCTACCCACACGAGCTGAGCGGCGGGATGCGGCAGCGCACCTTGTTGGCCCTCTCTTTGCTCTTGGAACCCCAGATTCTGATTTTGGATGAGCCAACCACTGCACTCGATATTCTGACCCAACGTACCATTATTGATTTGTTGCGCCGTTTAAAAGAAGAGCAACACTTCACCATGATCTTCATCTCGCATGATCTGGCCATTGCTGCCGAATTAGCCGATCGGGTAGCAACCATGTACGCGGGTCAGATTGTGGAGATAGGTGCCACTAAAGATCTCTTCTACCATCCAAGGCATCCTTATACACTGGGGTTAATCCGGGCTGTACCAACTGTAGTCGGCGGGTTTGAATCGCTGGCTTCGATTCCCGGCTCGCCACCCGATCTGGTGAATCTGCCGAGTGGTTGTAAATTTCACCCGCGCTGCCCTTTTGCCACCGATAAATGCAAGCAAGAAGAGCCACCACTCGAAGTTGTT
>CAZMRA010000115.1:0-14416 GCA_964568485.1 uncultured Caldilineaceae bacterium
GCCATGTTCGACCGCATTCAGCACCAACTCGTTGACGACCAATGCGGCTGGCGTTGCTTGACTGGCCGGTAGCCGAATGTTGGGGCCATAGACGGTGATGCGGATCTCTTTTTCTGGGGTACCCGACACGTCTACGACTTGGTTGGCAATCTGCTGGCAGACTTCGCGTAAGTTAATGGGGTGGTGTTCATTCTGGCTCATGAACTCATGGATCACGGCCATGCTCAACACCCGGTTGACGGCATCGAGCAGGGATTGGCGGGCTTCGCTACTCTGCGAACGGCGTGCTTGCATGCGCAAAATGGCGGCGATGCTTTGCAGGTTGTTCTTGACGCGGTGGTGCACTTCCTGAATGATGGCGGACTTGACGTTCAGCTCGCGCTGTTTTTGTACTGCCTCGGTCGCATTATGCACGATCACCAGGACGGCATCGACTTCATCACTTTTGCTGGAGCGTGAGGCCCCATACCAGGGCTGGATCAACCAGTGGTTTAGCCAACCTGAGGCCGGCGCTTGGAGTGGTACCACTTTCCGCACCCAGACACGGCCATCTGGGGCCTCGGTGCGCACTTCTTGCGGGCGACGGTCGGCAAAAGCGGCTTCAACCAGTTGGCTGTCGATCTCTTCCAGAATGGTGACTTGTTCACCGACCGCATCAATCAAGACGCCGGTAGAGCGAAAGAGATTTGAGGCAATGCCGCTCATGTAGAGAATGGTGCGCTGACGGTTGACCAAGTAGATGCCATCATACTGGTCAAATCGGCCCAGATCGCCAAGGGCTTCCAGATCGCCGCGCACGCTCATCTCTTGCAGCCAGATAACCGCCCGGCGGAAGTGATGATTGCGCCGCTTTTGCCGCTCGTGGGCGATCATATTGGTTTCCACTACCATTGCGGCGATCACTCGCCCCTCGCTATTGTGGATGGGAAAGACATCCTGGTAGACGGGCGCACCATAGCGCAATACCTCGCGCTGGCGGCGGCCACCGCTGCCGCTGGTAAAGGCGCGGAAGGTAAGCGGTTGCTCTGCCTCGGTAAAGGTGCGGCCGGTCTGATCGGCCCGGTAGAGCGATGGTGTTGAGCAAGGGGTAGCGTGAAAGGCCACAAGGCCTAATTCATCGGAGAAACGGCAGCAGATCAAAATATCGGCGCGACTAATATCGGCGGTTAGAGGGGCACCCCGCTCGATCTGTTGCAGCAAAGCTAGGTCGGCGGCGGTCAGTCCTGGACAATCAAGCGTCTGCTTATCCATAAAAAAACGGTGACCCTGTCGCTCTCGTCAACATACGACATGTCTCCGCTCGTGTTTTGCTTGGTGCAAATCCGCGCTTGTCTTCGTCGACATGCCAGCAGCGGCTATCATGGAGCCAGCGATGCCCAAAAGACCAACTGCTGCATCCGCAGGGGTAAATCACTTTGGGCTAAGAGCGAAAGTTTAACAAAAAGCAACTCATCGTGCAAATTATTTCTGAGTAGGCTGCCATTCGTCGCTATTCGTTCTGGTAGTGAACTAATGAAGGGCGAATACATGCAACCACTTAATATCATCCTTACTGAGTAGCGCAAAGAAGGAAGAACTTATGCGAAAATTGGTGGAGATTTAGGGGCTTGACGATGCAGAAGAACCGTGTTATTCTTTGATAGGCTAACTTAATTCTGTTGTCGAACAAACTTGTGGTCAACTGTGAATCAGATACCGTGCTCGACTCAGCGAAGCTTTGATCCTCACTAGTTACGCCCTAAATCATGCCGGACGCTCAAGTTACTCCCCTTCTTTCTAAAGCTGAGACCGGCAAGGAGTTTAATCGTCGTCTTGTTCTTAAGCAGATCCGCCAGCAGGCTGGGATATCGCGCAGTGATATTGTGCGCCTGACTGGCTTAGGCAAAGCAACGATCTCGGCGATTGTTGGTGAGTTAATCGAAGCCGGCTTAGTGATAGAGAGCGGGAATCAGAATCCATCAGTTGGCCGTCCGAAGATTTCACTCACATTCGTTGCCAATGCAAACTTTGCTTTGGGCGCAGAGCTGACTGATGAAGGCTGTCGAGTGGTTTTGGTCAATCTGGATGCCAAACCGCTTCGGCAGAGCTTCCGGCCAGTGGTTGTGCAGAACCTAGCAGTCAGTACACTCTTACAATTGCTGGTTGAGTGTGTTGCTGAGGTAACTGCAGGGATTGACGTTACTCGTATCCTGGCGCTTGGTGTTTGTGTTCCCGGTATTGTCAATCCGCCCAAAGGGGTGATCACTTATTCCGTCATCCTCCCCTGGAAAGATGTTGACCTGGGGGCTGCCCTTAGACAACATTTTCCCTTCCCCGTAGCAGTCTTCTCCCGTGGTAGTGCTGCAACGTGGGGTGAACGCTGGTACGGTGCCGGGAAAGAGGTAAGCAACTTGCTTTACCTGCGCGTCGGCAGTGGGATTGTTGGCGGGCTCGTCATCAATGGGCAGCCTTATCTCGGTAGTGAGTTTGGGGCAGGTGAGCTTGGTCATATCACCGTGGACCCGCAAGGACCGCTTTGCCGCTGTGGGAATCGGGGTTGTTTGGCAACGTTAGCTACAACTAACGCCCTGCTCAATCGGGTTCGCCAACTGCTCCGTGAAGATACTGGCAATGCTCTCTGGAGAGACATACAAACGCTGGATACCTTAGAGCTGCAAGCTGTCATTCGTGCAGCAGAAACTGGTAACCCAATTGCCGCTCAAGGCCTTGCCGAGGTTGGACAGTGGCTTGCCCTGGCGGTGGCTTCGGTCGTGAATCTGCTCAATTTAGAAATGGTGATCATCGGTGGTCCGCTGGCCCGTGCTGGCAATTATTTACTTGCTCCTCTCCAGCGCGAATTAGCTCAGCGTGCATTACCAACGCATTTATCTCACCTACAGGTAGTCGCTTCTGTCTTGAAGGAGGATGCTCCGGCGGTAGGCGCGGCGAGCTTAGTACTTCATGAGCTGATGGAGCCCTTCCAATCTGCCCTACTACCTGCTCTGTCAGATAATAGAATCAGTTTGTTCCAAGAAACAGCCTAACGGCTATCCGTACATATTGCGCCAGGCGACGTTGGCCTGCCTACTCTCAAGCGCTGTAATGAGCAACAGCTAAAGGCTCAACAGGGTTTTCGTGGTGATGGTTGCGCTGTATAGTACTGCCATCCACAAGAACCCTGTGGGCAGTGTATCTGGATGCTCGAACTCCATATCTCTTGACTAAAGATTGAAATAGCTTACGGCGCTGGTGTGCTCAGGGAATCACGGCGCGCGGTCAGTTTCAGGCAGTTGCTGACCCGTCGGCGTACCCGGGTTCCCTACCAAAACCTGCACGACTTCCCATGCTGGGGTAGGCTTGGGCACCAGTCTATGGATAGTTCATCCATCTTTCTCTCGTCCGCATAACATTCAGCAAGCAGTTATTTCTGCTAATTGATGCATTTAGTCTGTTATACCGAGCCAGGCTATCACGCTAAGGAGAAGATTATGGATTTGCAACGCAGAAAGATTGGTCGCCGACAGTTTATGCAATTGTCTGCTGTCACAAGTGTGGGGGCGCTGCTAGCAGCCTGTGGCACCTCACCGGCAGCGGGGCCAGCCGAGCCAGCGGAGGCTGCTGCTACTCCTGCGCCCGCAGGTGATACAGGTGGTACCGCCGCTGCAGGCGCTACATCCTCGCAATATAACGAAGCCCCCATGCTACGGGAACTCGTCAACAGTGGTGCTTTGCCGCCTGTGGATGAGCGACTGCCGCTAGCGCCCCAGGTTTCTCCCGTCGTTGAAGAGATTGGCCAGTATGGTGGCACTTGGCGGCGTGTCTGGTTTGGCCCTTCCGATTGGTATGGAATGTGGCGGTTACGGCATGAAACCTTGCTCCGCTGGAGCCCAGATAGCACCGTTGTAGAGCCGAATGTTGCCGAGTCTTGGGAGGTCAATGAGGAAGGCACGGAATTTATTATTCATCTGCGGGAAGGGATGCGCTGGTCCGACGGTGCGCCATTCACCGCGGATGATATGATCTTCTGGTACGAAGATGTTCAGCTCAACGAGGAACTGACGCCAGTCAAACACGCCCGCATGATGCTCGGTACCGAGTTTGGCAAGATGGAGAAGATCGACGATTACACGATCAAAATCAGTTATTCGACTTCGTATGGCTTGTTTGAACTTCAGATGGCGAGTGAGTTTGAGCCATATGCGCCCAAACATTATCTGCAGCAATTTCATCCCCAATATGCTGATGCAGATGCGCTGCAGGCCGAGGCTGAGGGTGCGGGCTTTGAACAGTGGTATCAATACTTTGTCAACCGAAATTCGTGGGTGGATAACCCAGAGCTGCCCGTCCTCGGCCCGTGGGTAAATGCTGGTGATCCCACCAGTACCCAGTGGCCAGCCGAGCGTAACCCCTATTACTGGAAAGTAGACGAGGCTGGCAACCAACTGCCCTATATCGACCGCATTGTGCACGAGCTGCTACAAGATGCTGAGCTGGTTACCCTCAAAGTGGTCGCCGGTGAGATCGATATGCAAAGCCGCCACCTCAGCGTGAACGATCTCCCGCTTTATATGGAGAGCCGCGAGAGTGGTGACTACCGGATCTTGCTTTGGCCGAATACCAATGGCAGCAGTTATTGTCTGATGTTTAATCAGAATTACGACGCGGACATGGGGGTTGCTGAATTTTTGCGCAATGTCGATTTTCGTCGCGCCCTCTCGGTCGCAATCAACCGCTCGGAGATGAATGAGGCAATCTATCTGGGGTTAGGGATTCCCCGCCAATCGACCTTGTTGCCCGAAAGTCCTGGCTTTAACGAGGAATGGGCCAACGCTTACACCGAATACGACCCTGAACTCGCCAATCAGATGTTGGATGAACTGGGGTTAACTGAGCGGGATAGCGATGGTTTCCGCCTACTGCCAGATGGTTCAGGGCCGTTGACCATCATCATCTCCCATCCGAGCAACACCGGTAGTGACCCGACCGAGATGGTTAAATCGTACTGGGAAGCCGTGGGCATCAAGACAGCCATTGACATGCAAGAGCGCTCTGTCCATTACGAAAAGCTGGCGGCGAATGAGTTACAAGTTGCGCCGTGGGGCAATGAAGAGATGCTCTATCCCTTGCTGTTGGTCTACCCCTGGTGGATCATGCCCTATGGTACATCCTCGCGCATCGCGCCTCTCTCTGGTCTCTGGTATTCAAGCGGGGGCACCCAGGGCGTGGAACCAGAGGGTGACCTCAGACGCGTGATCGATCTCTATGAGCAAGCCAAGATGACTCCGAATGAAGAGGAACGGTTCGAGGCCGCGATGGAGATCATGCGTATCAACGCTGAGAATCTGTGGACGATCGGCTGTGTGGCTGTGCGTGAGGGTCCGGTCGTAGTCAAAAATAACTTCCGCAATGTTCCCGAAAAACATGTGTCGGGCACAGTGAATGGTGCACCGGGCAATGCTCGCCCCTGGACTTGGTTCTTTGCATCTGCGTGATAGTAACTGCTGAATACTCAGGCCGTGGTCGCTTCGGAAAGAAAACGCCGAGGTATTCTGGCCATTCCCGAAGTGAACACGGCACTTCTTTCTCTCGAGAGCAAAACTAAGGCGACTGCATAATGACGAAATCACTGCTCTACCAAGAAAGTCTCCGGCCTTGGATTGCGCCAGAGTCAGGCGCGAAGATCACGCAATTAACCAGCACAGCTTTGATCCATACCAACATTTATCCCGAATCACCGGTCTTTACGCCCGACTCACGCTACTTCATCTACAACCGTTTTGCCAGCCTGGATGCACCCAATAGCTTTTGGCTGTGTGATACCAAAACTTATCAATTACGCCGCCTAACCGACGATGCCGAACTCTCGGCTCCGGTGATCAGCCCAGATGGCGAATTTATGGTCTATTTGCGACTGGCGGACACAGGTGAATGGGCAATCGAGCGGCTCTACTTGGCTACCTTAGAACGCGAGACGATTGTCATGGTCAACGATCTTCGCCGCCCTTACCCATTAGGCACCATCAGTCCAGATGGCCGCTGGTTTGTCACTGGGGGCTGGTTGCCAGATGGCGAATTTGGACTGCTGAGGGTGGATTTACAAAATCAAAGCACCTCGATCATCCATCAAGATCCAGAGATTCTCAACCCGCATATGCAGTTCGAACCTGGTCGCGGCCGCGATCTATTGGTCCAGCATAATCGTGGGGGCAAGCTAGATGATGCCGGGAATATTGTCCGCTTGGTAGGTGAGGAAGGCGCAACCTTCTATTTGGTCGATTATGAAGGGCAGAATGTGCGTCGCTTGGCCATCGGCAAGCCCTATAGCGCGCCCGTGCAGGGCCATCAATGTTGGATCGGGAAAACCGGGCGAATTCTGAGTACCTTAGTCGGTGATGTCGAGGCCGGGAATCTCGTCTCCATTGGAGAGGGGGAACCTGCGCCGACCATCGTTGCTCGTGGTGCTAACTTCTGCCATCCCAATGCCTCGCATGACGGGCGCTGGTTCGTCAGTGATGTCTCGCCAACTGGGGAGATTATGGTGGGTTCGATCCAAACCGGGCGCTATCGAGTACTCTGCCAATCCGGCTCGTCATTTGGCCGACCGCAATATACGCACCCGCACCCATTCTTTAGCCCAGATAACCGGTTTGTGATTTTTAATTCGGATCGCACTGGTTTGCCCCAAATTTATCTTGTTGAGATCCCCGACGGCTTTTTGGACTCACTCGCCTAGATTGATTGGGGTCGTTCGCTATGCAGTCTAAGTTTGCTGATTGTTGCCAGGAGAAGAGACGATGATCGGTTATGTCATTCGGCGGATTCTGTACATGATCCCCACCTTGCTGGCGATTTCGATCATCAGCTTTGCCATCATTGAGCTCCCTCCGGGTGATTATTTAAGCGCCTATTTGGCAAATTTGGCTTCTAGCGGTACGCAGGCTACGCAGGATCAGATTGCTTCCCTCCGTCAATTATATGGCCTCGATCAGCCGGTATATGTTCGCTATCTCAAGTGGATGTGGCGGCTGTTGCAGGGTGATCTGGGCATGTCGTTTGAATGGAATCGCCCAGTTGCTGATCTGATCTGGGGACGGCTCCTGCTCACCTGCGCCATCTCGTTATGCACGATCATTTTTATTTGGCTGCTGGCCTTCCCGATCGGTGTCTTTTCCGCGGTGTATAAATATTCCGTGCTGGACTATTTCTTCACCGCGCTCTCGTTTATTGGCTTGGGTTTACCCAATTTCATGATTGCGCTGGTCTTACTTTGGCTGGCATTTTCCTATTGGGGGGTTGCGCTGACGGGGCTCTTCTCGCCAGAATACGCGGATGCCCCCTGGAGCATCGGAAAGCTCATCGACCTGCTCAAACATATTTGGGTGCCGGTGGTCATCTTGGGGGTCGGGGGGACAGCCGGCTTGATCCGCACCATGCGCGCCAATTTGCTGGATGAATTGAGCAAACCCTATGTGGTCAGTGCGCGAGCCAACGGTCTCTCTGAGTGGCAATTGCTTTTTAAGTACCCAGTGCGGATCGCCATCAATCCCTTTATCAGCACCATTGGTTGGTATCTGCCGCAACTCATTTCCGGTTCGGTCATTGTGGCGGTGGTTCTTAGCTTACCAACGACTGGTCCGTTGCTCTTAAACGCTCTACTCAATCAAGATATGTATCTGGCTGGTAGCTTCATTATGCTGCTCAGCGTCTTGACCGTTTTAGGCACGCTGATCTCCGATATTCTACTGGCGTGGGTGGATCCGCGTATCCGCTATGAGCGGGAAAATGCATAGGTATTAGCTTACTATTGGCGGGTTGGTGTTGATGGGGCATTGCCCAGCTATCGCTGGTTTTGAGAAGACTTCTAGTTCATGGAGGCAGATGTATGACTGTGGAGCGCGAACAGCTTCTACGACCCGTGTCCGATTCTCCAGGAGCAGCGCACGCGGTGAATGCGGCTGATGCGCAGGTCGAAGATTTCTATGTCGCTTCCCAGTGGCAGTTGATGTGGTGGCGCTTTCGCAAACATAAATTGGCGCTGGTAAGTGTGGTGATCTTATGCATTCTCTATCTGTCTGCCATTTTCTGTGAATTTGTCGCCCCACAGGATCCCAATGCCTTTAATCAAGATTTTATTTTTGCCCCACCTCAGCGCATCCGTTTCTTTAGTGAAGAAGGTTTTCATCTCCGGCCCTTTGTGTATGGGTACACCAAGGAACGCAATATGGAAACCTTCGCCCTAGATTATGTTGTCGACACCGAACAGAAATACCCCATCTATTTCTTTGTATCGGGTCATCAGTACAAGTTATGGGGCTTGTGGACGACCGACCTGCACTTGTTTGGCACGCAGAGTGAAGAGATGCCCCTCTTCCTCCTTGGGTCCGACCGCCTGGGGCGTGATCTCTTTTCGCGCATTCTCTATGGCGCGCGTATCTCGCTCTCGATCGGGCTGATTGGCGTCTTTTTGAGCATGATCTTGGGCGTGCTGATCGGTGGCATCTCGGGCTATTACGGCGGAACGATCGATCTGATTGTACAGCGGGTGATCGAATTGCTCGTGGCGATCCCAACCATCCCGCTGTGGATGGGGTTCAGCGCAGCCATGCCGGTCGATTGGCCGCCGCTGCGGATCTATTTCGGTATCACGATCATCTTGTCGCTGATCGGGTGGAGCGGGTTGGCCCGTGTGGTGCGCGGCAAATTTATTTCGCTGCGGGAAGAAGATTTTGTCATGGCCGCCCGCTTGATGAACGCCAGTGAGATGCGCATCATCCTCCGGCATCTTGTCCCCTCGTTTCTGAGCTATCTGATTGCGTCACTCACGCTCGCTATTCCCGGCATGATTCTGGGCGAAACTTCACTCAGTTTCTTAGGGCTTGGTTTGCAACCCCCAGTCATTAGTTTGGGTGTGCTGCTGCGCGAAGCCCAGAATTTCCGCTCGGTGGCAAGTGCGCCATGGCTTTTGCTGCCGGGGCTGTTTGTGGTGTTGGCTGTGCTGACGTTCAACTTTGTCGGTGATGGGCTGCGTGATGCCGCGGATCCTTATGCTTCTTAATGCCGATGAGCGATAGCCAATTTGCCGATACCTACTCGCATTTGATGACTCATGGAGAAAGCGCCTGCATGACACAAGACGAGACGCCGCTGCTGAATGTAAAGAACTTAAAGACATACTTTCACCTTGATGAAGGCACTGTCCGTGCCGTGGATGGCGTCAGCTTTACACTCGGCCGGGGACGCACATTGGGCGTTGTCGGCGAAAGTGGCTGTGGCAAAAGCATTATGGGGCGCTCGATTCTGCGCATTGTGAGTAGTCCTGGCCGCATTGTTGAAGGGCAATTGCTCTATCACAAACAAGATACAAAGCATGCTAGCAATGGGAATGCTCGTACTGAAGTAATCGATCTGGCAACATTGAACCCCAATGGACAGGAGATACGGAAGATCCGTGGGGGCGACATTTCAATGGTATTTCAGGAGCCGATGACTTCGTTCTCGCCCGTGCATACAGTTGGCAATCAGATTCTGGAGGGGATTCACCTACATCTTAAGGTGAGCAAGGCTGAGGCCCTTGCAATCGCCATCGATATGCTAAAGCGTTGCGGTCTGCCCCGCGCCGAACAGGTGCTGAATAGCTATCCGTGGGAGCTCTCCGGTGGCATGCGCCAGCGGGCGATGATCGCCAGAGCGCTCGTCTGTCAGCCTGCTTTGTTGATCGCCGATGAGCCCACCACCGCCCTGGATGTCACCACCGAAACGCAGATCCTCAAATTGATGCAATCGCTTCAAGATGATCTGGGTATGGCAATTATGTTCATCACCCATGATATGGGGGTGATTGCGGAAATGGCCCAAGAGGTAATAGTCATGTACCTAGGGCGCATTGTGGAAAAGGCTGATGTCCGGTCCCTGTTTCGCGATCCGAAACATCCGTACACGCAGGCTCTGTTGCGCTCGATTCCCCGGATCGAACGGAATCGCAAGACCCGCCTGAACACGATTGAAGGCATGGTCCCCTCACCCTTTAATATCCCTTCGGGCTGTCCGTTTCACACGCGTTGCCCTGTGGCCATCCCTGGCCGCTGCGATACGGAGACGCCGCCGACCGTGGATGTGGGCGGCGGGCATCTGGTCAATTGTGTGCTCTACGAAACGTAGCTTCCACACTGATTGCAAGCAGATTCCTAGCCCTTGTCGCAAACCATCAGCCCGATCATAGACTCAATGTCACCAGTCGCTATGGAACCAATTTTAGAAGTCAAACAGCTTAAAAAATATTTCCCCATCACTCGTGGCTTTTTTCGACGCTTGGTAGGCCAAGTGCGGGCGGTGGATGACGTCAGCTTTCAAGTACCCAGAGGCAAGACGGTGGGGCTAGTCGGCGAAAGTGGGTGCGGCAAGACAACCGTTAGTCGCTGCATCTTGCGGGCGATTGATCCCACTAGTGGGGAGATTTTATTTCATGATCAGCAGCACGGGACAATCGAACTGACCACGGCCGATAAACAACAACTCAAGCAGGCACGGGTCAACATGCAGATGATCTTTCAGGACCCCTTCTCTTCTCTCAACCCGCGCATGACCTTGCTGGATATTGTGGGCGAGCCATTGATCATCAACAAGGTAGCCAAGGGGAAAGAGGTGGAAGAGCGAGTTGCCCAATTGTTGCGGCGTGTCGGGTTGCGTCCCGAATTTATGCGGCGTTATCCGCATGCGTTCAGCGGTGGGCAACGCCAGCGGATTGGTATTGCGCGCGCTTTGGCGCTGCGTCCCCAATTGATCGTGGCTGATGAGCCGGTCTCTGCGCTCGATGTTTCGATCCAAGCACAGACGATCAATCTCCTGCAAGATCTGCAGCAGGAGTTCAACCTCTCGTATCTATTTATTGCGCATGATTTGAGCGTGGTCCAGCACTTGAGTGATCAGGTGGTCGTCATGTATGTGGGCAAAATTGTGGAGATGGCTGACAATGAGTCGCTCTTCTTCTCGCCCAAACATCCTTACACAGAGGCGCTACTCTCGTCGGTGCGGCAGCCCGATCCAGACAAAGCGCATCACCGGATTGTGCTTGAGGGCGATGTGCCGGATCCTGCCAATCCGCCCAGTGGCTGTTATTTCCACCCGCGCTGCCGCTATGCCAAAGAGCGCTGTTCGCAAGAAAGCCCTCCCTTAGTCGAAGTCTCCCCCGGTCATTTTGCCGCTTGCCATTTTGCCGATGAACTCACCCTGCAAGGTGCGGAGTAGCGCCGCGAGCAGGAGATTACAAAAATCTTGAGAAGTCTCCATTGCCGCATGCACAGCCCCCAATGACAGCCAGTTGAAAATCAGCAATCAGCTGTGGATGCCAATGGGCTTGTTGTGCATGCAACTTAATTGATGAATCCAGAGAAGACCGTCATGAATGCAAAACCTGAGAACGCTAATGGCTTTGGCCCGGCTGGCGGATGGACCGTTAAGTTTCGTTCGCTCTCGCCGGATGAAGTATTGGGCAAATTGGATCTAGACGTACCAGAATTGGCAATGGTCCGCCAAGCAGCAGCAACGGGTGACCAAGCTGCCGCTCTGCAGGCGCTCTTGGCCTATTACCAGAGTAAATATCCCCTCCAGGATGATTCAATGGGTGGTGAGACGCCCGGTGCACACACCAAGTCATCGGGTAAAGGGACACCCGATGACCTCTCCGAAGTCATCAAAACTGCGGATGCGCTCACGCAGCATATCTTCCAGTGGGGACCGTATCCGCCCGCTGCTTATGGTCCCGATATCGACTGGGCTTGGGATCCCGCCAATGACATCGAGTGGGTGGCTGCGATTTATCGCTTCTACTGGGCCAAACCGCTGGAGATCGCCTACTTGGCGACAGGCGACGAGAAATACGCACAAACCTTCGTTGATCTGACCGCAGACTGGATTGCCAAGCATCCGCTGGAAGAAAATGAAAAGACCCATCCTGTCTATACGGAATGGCGGGGATTTGCTTGGCTCGATCTCCAGACCGGGATCCGCGCCACGAACCTCTGCCAAGCATTTCGGACGATGGTGCATGCCGAAGCGTTCACGCCGAGCTTTTTGGCGATTTTCCTGGCCAGCATGTATGACCATCAGGTCAAGACTGAAAAATTGCCCATGGGCAAGATCCACAACAAAGCGATCTTTGAGCAACGGGGCTTTATCAATATTGCCTATACCTTCCCTGAATTTAAGGAACGCCAAGCTTGGCTGACCTTGGCCATGGAACGGACCAACGAAAATTTTCTGGCCCAATCGACAAGTGATGGGGTCCAGCGCGAGTGGTCGGGCGGCTACCATCTCGGGGTCTTGGCGGATGCTATTGAGATCCGCAGCCGGATGGAGACCTTTGGCATTCCTGTGCCCGACGCCTTCAATCAGCGGATCCGCAGCATGTATGATTACATCTATGGCATTGCCTCGCCGGATCTGGGGTTCCCGATGTTTGGTGACACGGCGCGGCCGCTGGTGGAAAATCCCGATCGGAGCACGTGGCCGCTCTATGGGGCACTGATGGAGGCAAGCGAGCTCCTGGGGGAACCGAAATATGCGGCCCGCGCCCAGCTTGATGAAACCAAGCTCCCACCGCCCGAAAGTCACGCGTTCCGCGAAGCAGGGATGTATGCCTTGCGAAACGGCTGGGGAACTGAGGACATCCAATTGACGCTTCACTGTTCACCACCCGCCATCACCTCCCATGATCAGCCCGACAATGGCACTTTTGAATTGTATTCCTATGGACGCTGGTTGATGCCGGACAGTGGCTTTTATACCTACGGCAACGACAAAGTGGCGCGGGCATGGCACCGGCAGACGCGCGTCCACCAGACATTGACGCTCGATGGGCAAGATTCCCGCGAGGCGCCGCAACAATTGCTTTGGCACACCGAACCAGCTTTTGATGCAGTCGTCGTCGAAAACCAGTCCTATCCGCAACTGGCGCATCGACGTACCATCTGGTTTGTGAACAAATCGACTCGGGGACGAAGTTTCTTCGTGCTGCTCGATGAGGCCCTCGGCGATGCCGCCGGCCAGATCGATTTGCACTTCCAATTTGCGCCCGGTGAGTTGCAGTTCGATTCAGCTAGCGGACAGGCCAACACTACCTTCCCGGACGCCAATCTGCTAGTGGTGACTGATCCTGCCGTGCTGGCGCTCGCTGAGCAAAGTGATGGTTGGTTTGCCTGGCAGTATGGCTCACGCCAGCCTCGGACGGCGATTCGCTATCAACACCTGCTGGGTGCCCCAGCCGCGTTTCTGACCCTGTTGGTGCCCTACATCGGCACGGAAGTTCCAGCCGCTGAGGTAGGCCTGCCACCAGACTTTGTGATTGGGGACGCGCATGTTACGCTGTCGGTCTCGGTATTTGGCGAACGTTGGGAAGTCCAACGTGACCTCACTCAGGGCAGCGCATCAGTCTCTAAAACGGGCTGAGCATGCTCTGGCATTTCTTCGTGCCTATGTATGAATCGGCTTGAACGTCTCACAGCCATCCTGCTGTTACTGCAAGAGCAGCCGCGCACGGCAACCGCACTGGCACACCAGTTCGAAGTCTCGCGCCGCACCGTGTTGCGCGATATCCAAGCGCTGAGCGAGATGGGCGTGCCAGTGATCGCCCAATCTGGACCCGGCGGTGGTTATTCGCTGCCGCCGAGTTACCGGGTCAACCCACTGCCCTTGACCGTGGGCGAAGCCTTTTTGTTGCAACTAACCCTCAGCCCGCTGACGAAATTGACGGCGGCTCCCTTTGCCACTGAGCGCTCCTCGCTGTTGGCGAAACTGCGCAAGCTTTTGCCGCCAGAACTCGGCCCCACGGTAGACCAGTTACTGGCTGTAACCGCGGTAGCAACCCCGACCCGTGCCCAATCTGCGCCGTACTTAGATGAGCTGATTGAAGCGGCGCAAGACCAGCGACCGCTCTGCATTACCTATCAATCTGCCGAACGCCGCTCTGTCCAGCATATTTTGCCGCGCCAGTTGGTGCTCGAGCAGGGACATTGGTATTGTCATGCTTATGCCTTTGAGCGCGGTGAAGAGCGCATTTATCGCGTTGATCGGATCGAGGCATTGGAGACTGCACCAGTCCGCTATCAGTCTACGAATCTGCCGCCGCCCCGCCCCTATGATCATGCTGCGCATCCGGAAGTGATTGTGCATTTGAGCAAGCGTGGGGTCGCCTATGTGGAGAGTGAACCCCATCTCGGGCAGGCGATCCAGCGCCATGCGGATGGGAGTGGTGTTGTGCGTTTTCGTTGTCCGCCCAGCGAGCTTGCGTGGTATGCCCGTTATTTTGCTGGCTTTGGCGCAGAAGCCAACGTCGAATCCCCTCCCGAACTACGCAGTCTTCTCCGCCAACTGGGCGAAATTTTGCTTCGCCAATATTAAAATGGTGACATACTGGTGTCACCATCGATCTGCTATCCTGAAT
>CAZMRA010000116.1:0-4953 GCA_964568485.1 uncultured Caldilineaceae bacterium
TCGGTGAGCACAATGCCACCGATATCGGCGCGTGGCTGGAAGAGATTATTGAGATGCAACTTGATATCAGCCGTATCCCAACCATCATAGTTCTGGCGCACCGTGACTTTGCCCAAGGCAAATTGACCATCGGTAAAGCTGTACAGAAAATCAGAAGTAGCAGTCAGCGCAGTCTGGAGCCACTCGGCTCGCGCTGGATCACCCTGTACAAACCACTGGGCCGATAGCGCGAGATCTTGCACCAGGAGGGGGCGCTGGGCAGTAACAACTAAGGTCATCGTACCAACAGTTGGACCGGCGAAGGCACTGGCACTGACCGTTTGCGGCTGGCCACTGGTGTGGTAGAGCGTGCTGCGTCCTGTCGTGCTGACTGGCAACATGGCCCATAGGGGTGTCCCATCCTCAATTTGAGCGCTGTTCAACACATAACCATCGCTGTTAACAGGATAGGTTTCGCCGGTGTCCGCATTTTGTACGAGTGCACCAGCCGCCGCGCCGCAGGGGGTAGCCGTCTCGCTACAGACCCGAATACAACCCGGATTTTCCAAGGTCGCTTGAAGCCACTCCACGGGATAGTCAAAGACCGGCGCCACCGGCAGGCCATAATCATCCCCCTGGTCGCGCACAGTGCGATGGTAGAAAGCTAAGCCAAAGGGGCTGGTGCAGGGGCTAGCGAAGAGCCGACGGTCGATCACATATTCGGCTCTATCCGCATCACTATTTTCCAAATCCACCACGGCATTCCATAAGGCTGAATTGGTGGTAGTGTAGACGGCGAGCGGATCGCCTGTGCCCTGCAGCGTGGTGGTGATGCCAGTGGCGATATTGACCTGTAAAGAGTAGTCATCTTCGGTGGCATATTTCTCGCGGCCATTGTCAGTATCCAGATAGAGGCCGAAGAAACGCAAAGAAAACCGGCCGCGCGGCGCTTCCACGCAGAGATAAATGTGGTCTGTGTCATGTTTGATGCGCGCTGTAGTTAGCTGGCCTCCCACGTCCACATACTCAACCGCCAATGCCCGCTCATACTCAGTGGCCTGACAGCGACCGTCCAGCTGAACGTCGACTGTATCCGTCGGGATGATCAAATTGACGGGCGGAGGGCTGTACTCGATCCATAACTGGGGAGGCGTTCTGGTTTCGCGGCTGGCCAGCTCGCGGCTAAAAAATGTGTCATTATCAGCAGTCAGCGCCAACCCTCGGTTGAACGCCGTACCATAGGCCCACTGCCGCACCAGTTCGGTGACATCCCAGGCGATCGCCGGGTCACCGCCGGGCGCGGGCAAGGGTTGCCCAATCAGCAATGGTGTACTGGCGGGTAGCGACGCCCAGGTAACGGTATCTTCACTCCAAAGCCCATCGATCTGGTGAATGGTTGCTGCCGCTTGGGCACCACTGGCCGCAGTTTGCGACAGCCGTAGCTCAGCCCGCGTAATGATCGCCCCAGCAGGGAGTGCTTCGAGATCAAATTGAAGCAAAGCAATTCGTTGCACTGTGGCAGCGAGGAGGGCTTGGCGGCCAAAGGCCAAGACATCTCCCGTACCGAAATTGGTCGTAGGCGCTAGCTGATCTACATAACTATCGGCGATTGGGGTAAGGACTAACTCGGCTACGGGAGCAGCCCGAACCGCAGATAAGGTTGCTGCGGCTAGTGGTTGGCTCGTTATCCCTGAGGGCACAAGCAGGGCCAAACTTGTCAGCACGACAAGCCAGCGCCCCAGATGATGCCTCCAGGTGCGGATACATTTCATTGAACTTTTCTCCTTTGCGCTTACACGGGGTAGCAGCCTACCAGTCAGCATGATGCTGATTGGCTTCGATACGGCTGTCACGCTCAGCCTCGACACGCGGCAGATCCAAAATGGTGATCACGCCGTTGTCGAATTCGAGTAGCCCGCGCTTGCGCCAATCACTGAGCAGACGATTGACCCATTCGCGGCGCGCCCCTACCATCGAAGCCAGATCGCTCTGATTGAGCGAGAGATCAACCACATATTTACGGCCTGCTTCGATCTCTTGCCCATAGCGCGAGTTATGGTGCAACAAGATATGCAAGAGTCGACCGGCTGCGTCGAATTGCGCCACTGACTCGGCATAAGCCGAGGTCCAACGCAATTTGAGCGAGAGGACGCGGGTCAAATTGAGCGAAAGCATGGGCAACGTCCGCAGATGGTGCAAAAACTGCGTCTGTGACATGGTCAACAGCGTGGTTGCGCCAATCGCCTTGGCTGTGGCCGACCGGGGTTGATCATCCAATGCGGCCATTTCGCCGAACACATCGTGCGCAAAGAAGATCACAATCGATGTTTCATCCCCCGACGGACTAATTTTATAAATCCGGACTTTGCCCTTCAGGACCAGATAAACTTCCCGGCTCTCATCGCCTTGGCGAAAAATAATTTCGTCGCGCGCGTATTCTTTTAGACGCAAATCATTAACGATAGTAACGAGGTCTCGTTCCGCCAAGCCGGAAAAGAGCTCAAAATCTTTTAGTAATGCCACGCGGCGTGCAAGTGTCTTCTCCTGCATAATATCTCCAACAACCCAACTGTATCTCCCACAGGGTAGCGGGTTCCCGCCTGGGGTTCCGTAGCGTACTCCATCTTGTAAGTGTGCGACCGATCACAGCTACGATGTGCGGGATGTCAATGATGGTCAACAACCAGGGTGATAGGATCGATTATCCGCCATTTTGAGTGGCGGCGCAACCCCTACCCACTAGGGATCGGGATGCATCCCCTGCATTGCTTAGATAGTTGACAGACAAACCCATTATATCTGTCCGCAGATCCTCTGTTCCGCTCGTAATGGCGACTTCTCCCACTGGGCAGATTTGCTGTTGCAGATGACTGGATCGCGCAAGCGACGATGGTTCAAACTTATGACAACTTTCGATTGGTTAATTCTTGCCCATTTGGTTGCTGATTGGATGTTGCAAAACGATTGGATGGCCCGCAACAAACATGGGCACTGGTTTTCCCCAGCGATTCTGCTCCACTGCACCATTTATACCGGCGTCTTGTTGGTAGCCCTCTGGTTTATCCTCCCTGCCGAGACCCAGCTCTCATATTTCTCGTTCGGCCTGCTGCTCTTCCTCTCCCACTGGGTGATCGATGCGGGCCGCCTCGCGCATTGGTGGATCCATCTCCTCGGACAAACTCCCGCTCAGTTCATGAAGATGATGGTCGACCAAACAATGCATCTGCTGGTCCTGGCCGGCCTGATCTACTGGCTGCTGTGATCAGCAACACAGCAACGCTATGAAGCAGGGCGTCGAAAAAAAAGCTGCTTTCTCCTATGGTATAGCAAGACAAGCCAAGCGTTTGCTTGTATCTATTCGAACAGCCCAAATCACATACGTAATTAAGTACCGTATATGAACAACTATAGGAAAGGACGAAGAGGCATGAAGTCTTCCGTTCAGTGGCGTAGTGCAGCACAACGAGTAAGCGCATTTGCGCTGATTTTTACGATGCTGCTCCAAACCATCTTGATCCCGCAAGCGGTCCACGCTGCCCCGGCGTTGGAGCCCAATACCACGCTTGGCATCGTCGATGTCACCCCCAAGGTCGATTGTGTCTTTGACCAAGACTGTTCGATCATTGTGGAGGATCTGACCGATCACTTCACACCACCTGCCGCAACGGGTGATGCCTTCTTGCAATCTCGCACTTGGCCGATTGGCGAAGCAGGCACGCCCGGCGAAAATCTCTACGCCTATCTCTATCGCATTGATCTCAGCGCAGCCGTCGCTGTCACGGCCCAATCGTGCGTCACCTCGCTCAAGCTCGACTTTGGGCCGATCAGCCAGCTTGATTACAACGGCGATCAGCAACTGGATGATCTGTTTGTGCTCACCGAGGGCGGGTTAGGTTATATTGCCCCTAGCAGTGCAGACCTAACTGGCGACACCTTGACCATCTACTTTGACCCCGGCATCTGCACGGGCGGTCGACGCGGTGGCGGCGGGAACAGCTTCTTTATCGGGTTGGCCTCCACTGAAGCGCCTCAACCCGTCGTCGCTGAGCTGCAAGGTAGCAATGGATTGGAGCAAACCTTAAAGGCACGCGCGCCCAAACGCCCCAGTGCACCGCTCCAGGGCAAGATCGCCTATGTGTATAAGGACGACACTGGTGTTGCCGCCGATTTCGAATCGTTCTTGGAGAGCAATGGGTTTGATGTGACTTTGGTGCCGCTGAGTGCAGTCCTGAGCACCGATTTTAGCCAATACGATCTAACGCTCGTCGCCGATGACACAGGCTATCTGGGTGATTGGGGAGATGCCGCCGGCCAAGTCACGCAGATTGCCAATCACAACCCAGTTTTGGGTCTGGGCGAAGGTGGCTATAGCTTCTTTGGCCAGCTCAAGCTCAAAATCGGTTGGCCCCATGGTTGGCACAAAACCAACGGCAGTGTGATGGGCTACCCCACGCTCGAGTATTACCAGACACCGAATGACTTAACCAGTGCGCTAGCGACCGCATTGCCGGTTTACCTGACCCCGTTTTGGGTACCGAGCCCTTGGACAATACCCACCACCCGCTGATCGCCCAAGATTGCTATCAGCTTTGGGGATTCAGTGGCAGCCCCAAGCATATGAGCAAGGAAGGGCAACTGCTCTTCATCAACGCGGTGATGATGGCAATGGGTCAATGCAAGACCATGGAACAACAGTGTAGCGAGCTGGAAAGCCCGCGCCAGATCCCCAGCAGCACCCTAGTGAACTTCGATGATCTCGGCGACGCGGTGACCATCGCTGATCATTACGTGCCCACTCATGGGCTGCATTTCTACAACGGGGATGATACGAAGGTAATCACCTATGCAGATCGCGATGCCGACCCGACGAAAGCCCGCTCGGCGCCCAACGTGGCCACCAACAATGCAGCTGCTGGTATGACCAGCGTGAATGTGCCGCTGCGCTTCTGGTTCGACCAACCCAAAACGCATGTC
>CAZMRA010000116.1:4963-14388 GCA_964568485.1 uncultured Caldilineaceae bacterium
GAATCAAAACCTGATCGGGACGCTCATTGCCTACGACGCCACGGGGCAGATCATCTGTGTGGTGCGCGATCCTGTACCGGAACCTTATGAGGAGTTCCTCGGCATTTATGACCCGGCTGGGCGCATTGCCATCGTCGAATTGAATTATGGCGAGACCGTACTCAGCGAGGTCATCGACGATCTCTATTTTGCGCCGCCAAACACCGAGATTACATATCCGTTGCCCGAAGAGCCTCCCTTCGAGGTGAGTGTGCCGCTCACGGTCAACATCGGCACATCGAACAACACCAATTTTGCAGCTGAATTTGAGTTGCCCGAAGCGCAACTGCTCAAGATCCGCGGCTCAGATGGCATTAGCTACACCCAGTTTATCCTGCCCGGGGTAGAAGTCTATGGCAACACACCTGGCCTGCCCGATGTGCCGATGACCCGACGGATGCTCGCAGTGCCGCACGGTGCAACGGTCAAGCTGGTAGGGTTGACCGTGGTCAATGGCGACTCTTACTTGGTGGATTTGTGGCCCGCACAAGAACCGGCTGTCGATCTGCCGCTCTCCCAGGAAGAAGAGGATGAACTCCCGCCCGAAACCTTCCAAGATCCGCCGTTCGTCAAGGATGCCAAAGCCTACAGCACCGATGCGCTCTTCCCGCCCGAGATCATCACCATAGAGTCAATGGGGCAGATGCGTGATGTCGAACTGGTGCAATTGAACATTGCCGGTGGCCAATACAACCCTGCCACCAAAATGCTGCAACTCTTCAAATCAGTGAAATTCGAAGTGGTCTTTGAAGGGGGTGAAGGTGGCTTCCTGCCGGAAGAGATCGTCAAGAACCCGTTTGAGCGCAGCTTTGATGGTATCTATGCGCAAGTTCTCAATCACCGTGCCCTCTTTGAGCATGTGTTCAAAGGACCCATTGCGCAGCCTGTCTGTCTAGGGTACGAATATGTGATCATCACCCATCCAGATTTCCGCCCGGCTGCCGACGCCTTGCGCGACTGGAAGAACAGCCGTGGGCTCTCCACAGTAGTGCGCGAAACTGGCGCGAATGCCGGTGCTGCTGGCACCACAGCCGCCCAGATTCGGAACACCATTCGCCACTATTACAACACCTGTCTCGTGCGGCCGTCGTATGTGCTGTTGCTGGGTGATGCGGAATTCATTCCGCCCTTCTACCGCATGACAATGTACAACGACAACGCGGGTACGGATCTCGACTACTCGTTGATGAACGACGCGGACATCATGCCCGACCTGGCCTATGGGCGCATCCCGGTCGACACGCTGGCAGACGCGCAGATCGTGATCAACAAGATCATCAATTATGAAAAAGTACCGCCAGCCCAAGCCAGCTTCTACAGCAATGTGACAGTTGCCTCGTATTTCCAATGCTGCCGGCCGGATGTGGCACAAGATGGGACTGCGTCGCGCAGCTTTGTCGAGACCGCCGAATTGATCCGCAATGGCTTGATGAACCGTGGGTATACAGTGGAACGGGTGTACAGAACCGACACCAGTTATCACAACAACCCGAATGAGGCCAGCTTCTATAACACTGCAACTCGCAGCGCCGTACCGAATCGCTATTACAACGGCGCCTTGTTGCCGGCCGACTTACGTGCCAGCTCTGGATACGCTTGGGATGGGAACAGCAACAACGTTGTAAATGCCTTTAATGCTGGGCGCTTCTTGATGTTGCATCGTGGACATGGCGGGCCTCGTGGCTGGGGTTCACCGAGCTTTGGTATGAATAATCTGGCCAGCTTGACGAATAGTAACCTCACGCCAGTCGTCTATAGCATCAACTGTGCTAGCGGGCTCTTCGACAACGAAACCCTCAACCCAGCTCAGCAGGATTGGAACTACAACACCACGGTGAATGGGGTCTACTGGGCCGAGCGCCTGCTGCGCATGGAAGGTGGTGCAGTCGGCATCATCGGGGATACGCGCAATAGCCCAACTTGGGCCAACAGCGCACTGGCCCGCGGTCTGTTCGACGCCACTTTCCCGAACGTCGTGCCCAATTATGGCTCGAATGTCTCTTACCGTCGCCTGGGTGATATTCTGAACTATGGCAAGGCCTACATGGTGAGCCAGGTCGGGGCCGCGCAGACCGCCGGCAGTGTCTCCCAGAATCAAGCCAACACCAACCTGATTCTCTATCATGTCTTTGGCGACCCCAGCATGAAGATGTGGACGAGCTATCCCTACCTCGTCGTCTTCCCCTGGTATGTCTATGACGTTCTGACGGTTGCGCCTCGCCAAACCCATGTGAAGTACCCGGTCAATGGGGCAACGATCACCGCCTTGCAAGATGGCAACCCGATCGGCCGCGCTGAGGTCGTGGATGGCATCGCAGTCATCGACTTTATCGGCGATGCTGACCCGAACCTGCCCATCGAGCTGTCGGCAATCAATCCCGATGGTACTGGTGCAGAACTAGGTACTGCGGATGCCACTGGCGACGTGGACCCACAAACCGGTGGTAGCGTTGAACATCAGGAGAGCAAATTCAAGCTGACCTTTGGCCCAGGAGCGGTCGATGTCGCGACGAATCTCTTCTACAATGTGCTGAATTCGCCGAGCCGGCCACTGGGTGAAGGCCTCATGGCGCTGCGCAGCTTCTCGCTTGATGCCTTCGACGAGGCCGAAAGCGATGGCAACCCTGCCCAAGTGACGCAATTCAGCCAGCCATTTACGCTCGTGCTCGGATACAGTGATGAGGAATTGGCCGCAGCCGGTGTGGATGAAGCCAGTCTGCGCTGTCAATATCTGGACGAAAGTGATGGTCAATGGAAACCGATCAACTCACAGGTTGACGTCGAAAACAACACGATCACCTGTTCAACGGATCATTTCAGCGAGTTTGCGGTCGTAGCCGAGGCTGCAGCGGCAACCAGCCAAACCCAACTCTTCCTCCCCTTCGTGACCTCGAACTAAGCCTCTTTTGTCTCGCGGCGGCAGCCAGCCGCGAGACAATCCCCATCCATCCTCGCAGACCCGGCCAGCTTGGTCGGGTTTGCCATTGGGGCCGCTCCCGCACTTACCCGTCGCGAACGACCTACCACCAAAACTGATCCCGGTGATCTGCGACGTTGCTTAGTAGATGTCGCAGATCACCGGGATCGTAGTAATGAGCTATCTATAGCGAGACCCACTAAATTAGGGACACTCGATAATATTTACAGCGCTGTAAGCTTACGCTTTGTCGGCCAAGCGCTCATTCAGCAGATCACGTACCAGCTGCGGATTGGCTGTGCCGCCGGTCGCTTTCATGACTTGCCCCACAAAAAAGCCCAACAAGCCCGTCTTGCCTGAACGATAATCAGCAGCTTTGGCTGCGTTGGCTGCGATGATCCCGTCAATGATCGGCAACAGGGCCGCCGGATCAGCCACTTGGCGCAAGCCACGGCGCTCGACAATCGCGTCGGGCTCCCCACCCTGTTCGACTAGTTCGGCGAAGACCTCTTTGGCTGCGACGTTGGTAATGGTCTCAGCTTCCAGCAATTTGAGCAACGCCGCCAGTTGTTCGCCGCCAAATAGCAACTCACTCACGGGCTTTTCTTTGGCCACCCGTAACACTTCGTTGATGGTCCAGTTGGCCACCAATTTTGCATTCGGGTAGGCAGCCACGGCTTGATCAAAAAAGGCAACCAGCTCAGCATCGCCCGTGAGGATATCGGCCTCTTCAGCGCTCAGGCCCAGCTCTTGTTGGTAGGCGTTCATCTTGGCGGCCAAAGCCGGATTTTGTTGACGCGCTTGATCACGAGCATCGCTGCGGCTGCCCCGCACAACCGGCTCTTCCGTTTGGGCAGCTGGCGGGGTCACTCGACTGCCTTTGGTGACGACTGGTTCAATGCTCTTAGCCCACGAGTCGCGCAACTCAATGATGCGGTTCATCACCAGCGCGCCTGGTTTCGAATCCACAATATCGGCCACAAAATAACCTTGGCGCTCAAACTGGAAGCGATCACCAGGCTGCGCATTGGCAACGCTAGGCTCGACCAGACTGTTCGACAAAATCTCGATTGAGTTCGAATTCAAATAGCGTTTGAAGTCGGAGCCTTCGGGACCACTGTCCGGATCAGACACAGCAAAGAGCCGATCATACAACCGGGCCTCGAACGGCACAGCATGTTGCGCCGAGACCCAGTGAATGGTGCCGCGAACCTTGCGCCCGTCCGAGGTTGCACCCCCTCGTGAATCCGGATCGTACGTACAGTGCAGCTCGATTACCTCGCCCGCCTCGTTTTTGATCACCTCGTCACAGCGGATGACGTAGGCATAGCGCAGCCGCACTTCGCGACCGGGCGCCAAGCGGAAAAAGCCCTGTGGCGGATTCTCGAGGAAGTCCTCTTGCTCAATGTAAAGCTCTCGGCTAAATGGCACGGGCCGCGAGCCTTCCTTGGGCACATCATGCGGCCAGTAGGGAGCGTCAAACTCTTCTACTTGCCCCGCCGGGTAATTGGTGATCACCACCTTCAGCGGGCGCAACACTGCCATCACGCGCGGGGCCCGGGTGTTGAGATCGTCCCGGATGCAGCTCTCCAGCAGGCTCATCTCAACGCGGCTATTGGTTTTGGCAACGCCAACGCGCTCGGCAAAGTCGCGGATGGCCTCTGGCGTCACCCCGCGGCGGCGCAGCCCGGCAATGGTGAGCATCCGCGGGTCGTCCCACCCTCTCACATAGCCCCCGTTCACCAGTTCGAGCAATTTGCGCTTGCTCATCACAGTGTAGTCGAGGTTGAGGCGGGCGAATTCGTACTGGTAAGGCCGCGGGTAGGGCATGGGTGGCAGCTTACAATTGTCGAGCACCCAGTCGTAGATCGCCCGATTGTTCTCAAATTCCAGCGTGCAGATCGAATGGGTGACCCCTTCGATGGCATCCGAAAGCGGATGGGCGAAATCGTACATCGGATAGATGCACCACTTATCGCCAGTGCGATAGTGATGCGCGTGGCGAATCCGATAGAGCAGTGGATCACGCAGCTTCATGTTGGGCGCGGCCATGTCGATTTTGGCCCGCAACACATGCGCACCATCGGGGAATTCACCCGCCCGCATCCGCGCAAAGAGGTCGAGATTCTCTTCGACCGAGCGGTTGCGATAGGGGCTGGGGCGGCCAGGTTCGAGCACCGTACCACGATAGAGCCGAATTTCTTCCTCGTTCAGACTATCGACGTAGGCTTTGCCCTCTTTGATCAAATGGACGGCGCATTCGTAAAACTGTTCGTAATAATCGGACGCAAAATAAAGATGCTCACCCCAATCAAAGCCTAACCACTTGATTGCATCCATGATCGCTTCGACATATTCCATGCTCTCAGTGGTGGGGTTGGTATCGTCAAAGCGCAGATGGCAGCGGCCGCCATTTTCGAGTGCCAAACCAAAGTTGAGACAAATCGACTTGGCGTGACCAATGTGAGGATAGCCGTTTGGTTCTGGTGGGAAGCGAGTGACAACCTTCCCACCATATTTGCCTGCGCGCTGATCCTCAGCCACGATAGCACGAATAAAGTCTACAGCTTCTGTGGCGGAAGGGGTTGTCGGTTGCGATTTTGTTGTCGAAATACTCACCAAAACACCTCAAATTGTTTCAACGGGCCTAGCGGCGCGGGGTTACAGAGTACGTTGCGCATTGTAGCAGATGCACTCGAGTAAAATCAAAACGCGGCGTAGGGCTCATGCCACTACGCCACGATATGACTGATGCATCAAGGTCTTATCTCGGCTTTACCCTTGACCAATGGTGACTGTTAGGGTCTGGACTTGGCCGCTCCGTACGATGCGCACGGGTACTGATTGGCCCACTCGATCCCCACTTAGCAGCGCCTGTAACTCGTCTAAAGTACGAATGGGTTGGTCGGCAAAAGTGACCACCACATCGCCTTGGATCAAGCCCCCTTGCTGAGCGGGGCCGCCTTCCTCAATCGACAACAACATCAAGCCTGTCTCTTGTCCAACATTTGCCTGCAACGACTCCGATAAACGTACCGGCTGCACGCCGACGCCCAAATAGCCGCGGGGGAGTTTGCCATGTTTGAGCAACGTCTCCACAACTCGCTTGACCGTCGCGGCCGGGATCGCCAAACTCACCCCGCGGCCCAGAGCAGAGGAGTTGAGCCCGGCCACGTGCCCGGCAGCATTGAGCAGCGCCCCGCCGGAAAAGCCCGGATACATGACCACATCGGTTTGCAGATACCGATCAATCTCGCCGCCGCCACCGGTCCGCCAAGGGCCACCCAGCGCACTGACAATGCCCAAGGTCGCCTGCACAGTGCGGCCTGGGCGAGCCAGGGCCAGCACCAAATGGCCGACTTTGAGCTCACTGGCATCTACCCAGGTGGCTGCCGGCAATCCACTCTGGTCCACGCGTAATAGGGCCAGATCGGTACTAGGATCACGGCCAACGATGGTTGCCGTCGCTGTGCTGCCATCATGCAAGCCGACGGTCACATTCTCATCGGTTTGCAGCGCATGGTTGGCTGTGATAATCAGCCCATCCGCCGAATAGAGAATACCACTACTAGGCAACCGGCGTCGTCCTTCCACACGGACCAGGCTGGGGCCAGCCTTCTCCACCAAACTTGCCATCGCTTCCGACCACTGGATCAAGGATTCGCTCATGGTTCTGTTTCCTGTCTACTCACTTTACACGCCCAACCGATTTGGCAGGGCAACATGCCGCCTGCTGTCCCTTGCCGAGAGTCAATGAGTTTCAGCACGAGCGCCGAACCGACAAGCGACACCGGCGGCATAGTCTTAGCGTAGCACGTCAGAAAAAGAGCTACATCCCTCGTTTGTGGAGGTCCTACCTGCCTATTCGGTTAGGTGGTCTTGCAGGGCGGGGATGAGCCTAGCGTGGTTGGTAACGAGTGCTATATTAGGAGCTAAGCGTTCTAGGTACGACAGTCCTGTCTTGTGTGATGAAAGTGTGATTGAAAAGCCGGAGGGTCTTACGTTGGTAGGGCTGACATGCCACTTTAGCGCCTACATTTTGTGCCTTTCTGCCTTGGATTGACTCATCCCGCTCCCCTAGAGCATTTGGGGAGATTCGGGATGAGTCATCTCTTTTTACGAGCTAATTCCAGGCGACAACTGCCACTTATTGCGGCGTATGGGCAAGCACCATCCACGTTGTGCTGCTCAGTTGCATACCACCTTCCACAGTGCTAGCGCGATCCATGATCAACTCGGCATAGAGGCTCTTGCCCACATAGTGCCAATCCTTAAACTCGAAGTAGAGTTCGCCTCCGTAGAGTTCGGACCAGTGCAGCACCCAGAAGAGCGTATTCCAGAACTTCGGCTCAAAGACAAGCTTTACATCGGCCGGGCAATGATGCACGATCGTCTCGGTTGGGTGGCCCGGGTCGAATCGGAACGCGAAGGAGGGCGTTTCACCTCGGTTGTAATTGAGATTAATGCGACCATAGATCAAGTTGAACGTGCCATTCGTTGTCTCGGTACTTGTCTCACACTCTGGCACTGGCCCATCCAAGTTAAAGCTCTTGTAGATCAAAGGCGCACTAGTCGGCGCGACCAACCGGGTATTTAGATCAAACTGCACACGAATGCCCTCGGCCCGCAAATGACTGTCATGAGCGGTCCCAGAAGCAGGCAAGCCCGGAACATCGCGCACAACCGTAGAATCAAAGTCGATCTCAAAGGTCGCACACCCACGCACCATCTTGAGCAACTGGGTTTCCATGTAGCTGTCGGTGACCCACTCTCGCCGCTGCTCCACGGGCAACATGCCCAGAATCCGACTCCAGCGCATCACCTTCACCACCTGCGATGCATCACCTGCTTTACAGTCGGCATAGGCCAATTCGATGGTCGTAGCCAGCTGAATGATCATATGCTTCCAGGCTTCGGCAATCTGCTCGGCCAACAGATCCTCCACTCGGGCGTACTTCACCATGTCGTACCAAATCGGCAAGTTGACCAACGCCCGCTCCATGGCACGTAGGTCGCCACTGCGGCCCTTCAGCAAGTCGGGGAGGAGAAAATCTTGATAGAAGGTCTGGAAATCCTCCACCATGTCCAGCCGAACCGCCCATTTCTGTTGCAAAGCATCCGCGACGTCGCTCGGCACATGTTGGGTTACCTGCGTCTGAATCTCTTGAGCTGTCCCCGCGGTCACCCCATAACCGCTGAAGTGATAAATCTTGACGCTAAATGCCTCATTATCTTGAATAGCGGGCAATAGATAAAATTCCTTGCCATCCTCCTGATAGCCGAAGCCGACAGGTTGCAGCCCCGCATCAATCGCCGGCGCGTTCTCGATGGTCAAGGTCGCCGGGCGAATGAAACGCAGGCCACTGGGCAACAGCTGCACACCAGCCACCAGGCCCGCGCTCGTGGGCAGGTCAGACGCAGCACTAAGCGGGATCATCAGGATCTCTTCGTCACTGAGCAACGCATCTGCCGGAATGGTCAGTGTATAGCGTGTACCATCTGCCCCGGTCGCGGTGAGCGAACCACCCTCAATCGGAATGGTTTGAGAGACTGCGAGGCTATTGTCCGGCGTCACGTTGATGGTCAAGGGATTGGCATCAGGCGTCTCTGGTGTATCTGGCTCCTCAGGGGTATCGGGCGTCTCTGGCACCTCAGGAACTTGAGGGGCTTGGAGCGACACTTCGCTCAACACAAAAGGCAGAAAGAGCGCCGCTTGGGCACGGTTATCGGCTGGCTGCTCGTTGCCAATACTCTGCGCGATAACGGGAAAAGGGCGAAGAAGAAATCCGCAGATGAGTAGCAAGGAAAGCCACGGTTGCGAATTTCGTACAAAATACTGCATGGTTACACTCCTTGATAGTCACGACAGGATATTGAATTCACTATCGATTGAATCATGAAAGCAGACCAGCCAACAGCAACACAGCAACACAAAAAGTTCTACAAGAAGTGTCACCCCTTGTGTCAATTTCCAGACAAAAAAGACCTCCTTGGTGGTTGAACCAAAGAGGTCTTTTATTTGTCCATTACTTCCCCTCAAAACTTGAGAGGTATTACCACCTAACTACTATCTACGGATCAGCGGCAGGAAGAGCAGCTGACCCGATCCACCCGGGGTGTTCGGATTGGGCGTGTCATCTTCGTCCTCACTGGGGCAGCCGGTGCTGCCGGGACAGGTGGGCTCGGTGGGAATCGACCCGCCATTGTGCTCTGGGTCGAGATAGTCCGGTACCCCATCGTTGTTGCTGTCGGGGCAATCGATGCCACCGGGGCACTCGACGGTGTCGGGGACGCCGTCCCCATCGCTGTCGATCGGCGTGTGGTTGCCATTACCACCAGGGTTCGGCTCGGTCTGGCCGGTGACCGTAACCTTGACCATTGGATCGCTGAGCTGGGCATAATGCGGATCAGTAGTGACGATGCTGTGCTCGATCTCGCCACTACCTACCTGCTGACCCTGGAAGCTGAC
>CAZMRA010000117.1:0-14362 GCA_964568485.1 uncultured Caldilineaceae bacterium
CTCCTGACATAAAGTGTTCACAAGTTGTTCGGTAACGAACTCCAGAATCATGGGTTGCAATGTGAATGTGGGTGAGTCTGTGCCACGTTCGACCTGCCCGCGATGGATCAAGGACTCCAGGGCGACCAATACCTCGCGGCCTGGGACGGTGGGGCCAAGCCGGGCTACAAGCGCATCCAGTGACATCAGTTCACGTTGAACGGCAAACCAGTAAACCATAGTGCGCTCAAGCGGCGTCAGTCGGGCAAAGTGCTGCTCCATCAGCTTGTGGACGCCATCAAGGTAAGCATAATCTGTCGCCAAGAAGGTAGCTACATCGCCGCCAAATAGATCGCGGATCGGCGCTGACACCAGATTGAGCGCCAATGGATTGCCCCCATAGAGGTGCCGTAAAGTATGCACATCTTTCGGCGAGGCGACAATGTCCTTTTGCGCTAAGAGGTATCGACAGGCCTCATCGGCTAAACCTGTCAGTAACAAGGTGCGCACTGGGCCTTGGCGGCTCTCCCAACGCCCTAGTTCGGACGGTTTTTCGCGGCTAGTCAGCATCAAGCAGCTGTGATGCTCTCGTTCGCTTAATGCCTGAAGCAGTGTGCCATATTCGGCATAGCCGGTGCGATAGGTGCCGGTCAGCTCTCCTGGCTGCATCAGCGATTCAAAGTTGTCGAGGATCAATAGACAGCGCCGTTCGCGCAGAAGTTGTACCAGCAGGGCGATCTTGTCAGTGTTCGATTCAGGGGGGATCGCCTGCTGATCGGAGATCGTGAGGATGGTGTGGCTGAGCACTGCCCCTAATGATGGCCCATTTTGCAGCGAACGGAAGAGTACAACCTCAAATTCAGCCAAGACCCGTTGGGCAAAAATGAGCGTGAGGCTTGACTTGCCGATCCCGCCTAAACCAACGAGGGAGACCACACGACAGCGATCCGCGATGATCCATTGCTGAAGTGTTGCCAGTTCGGGTTCGCGGCCCAGTAGTTGAGGGACAGCAATCACCTCACCCAAATCGATAATCGCACGAGGTGTTTCCGGTGGTGGCGTCGTCGGGGTTGCCGGGCGAGAGGATAGCTGCGTTTCATCATCCGTCGCCTGTCTACTGGCCTCCGCGGAGGTTGCCAACGCACTCGCGGTGAGGGCTAGGGTGTGGTCAAACCAGGTCTGGTCGAAAGAGGCCAGGCGTCTCTGACCATCGTCGCTGACCTGTTGCCACAGGGATTCGGCTTCTTCGCGCTCATTGCCAGCAGTAAAGGCTTGATGATGCAGACAGACGGCAATCAGCCGTTGCAGCGTCTCGGCCTTGGGATATGACTCGCCCGTCTCCCACTTTTGAACACTGTGCCAATGTACACCGATTTCTTCAGCAAGCTGGCCTTGGGTGAGTGCTAGCCGTGTACGCAGGTCGAACAGGCGTTGTCCAAATTCGTATTTGCGCTGGCGGTAGACGCGATGCGGGCTCATGCTCCGGCGCTCCTTTTCGGCTATCGAATCTGCGATATGTACTAGCTATCCATTGATACCCACCGAAATACCTAGCTGGATCCACTGACTTTGTCACGCAAACGAGCTAAGTAGCTGCATGCCGCATAAGGGGATGAGAAGGTGGTGCCCGTGTAGGGGAACTGTGGCGTAATCCGTCCGGTCCCATCATACCACCTTGCAGAGGCTTTGTATAATCGCTGCTCACCCACCACCCACTTCTGTATCTAATTATCAAATTAAGCTGAATCGCGCGGAATTGAATTAGACGTGTAGCTCGCCACTGTAACCGGATCTGACGAACGCCGCCTGTAGGTATTGCTCCACCTGACAGCAGCATATACCCACCGATGCCTAGCGCAAGTACCCCCCTCGAGCCACTGACAAGCATCTGGCAGCGTGCTATCGTAGACTCAGTAAGTGATACGGGTGAGCAAAATGTTCCAATCAACGTTTTCGGACGCTCACCGCATCAACCGTCAATCGAGCCAGCAAAGTCAGTAGAACGAAAAGGAGAACTATGAACAATCTCGATCCTCGGGCAACTGTTGTGGAAGCCCAAACCCTAACCTTTCTGCAGGCGTTAGACGCCCAAGGTGGTCCGCCCATCTACGAGCTGACGCCGGACACAGCCCGCAATGTATTGTTGAGCGCCCAGATCAGCGTCAAGGTTCACAAAGAACCGGTCGATCTTGAAGATTTCTACATCAGCGGCGGCCCTACTGGCGACATTGCGCTACGGGTGGTGCGTCCGCCAGGCAGTCGTAACCGCACTTTGCCTGTCATTCTTTACATACACGGCGGCGGATGGGTGCTGGGGGATAAGGAGACGCATGATCGGCTAGTGCGTGAGTTGGCGAATGGCGCGCAAGCAGCGGTAGTCTTTGTGGACTACCCTCGCTCCCCAGAGGCGAAATATCCGATTGCATTGGAGCAAGCCTACAGCACGTTGTTGTGGCTAGCTGAAAACGGCCCCCAGATCAACATCGACCCAACACGGATCGCCGTGGTCGGAGACAGTGTGGGTGGCAACATGGCAGCGGCACTGACATTGCTGGTTAAAGAGCGCCAGGGACCAAAGTTGGTCTATCAAGTGCTCTTTTATCCGGTGACTGACGCCAGCCTGGACACGGCCTCCTACCGGCAATTTGGAGAGGGCGGCTACTGGTTGACCAAGCCTGCCATGCAGTGGTTTTGGGATGCTTATGTGCCCGCTGCCCAGCGCCAGTTGCCAACTGTTTCGCCCTTGCAGGCATCGCTGGACCAGTTACGTGGCTTGCCCCCAGCTCTGATCATCGTTGACGAAAACGATGTGCTACGCGACGAAGGCGAAGCCTATGCTCATAAACTACAGCAGGCAGGGGTTCCCGTAACTGCTCTGCGCTTCCTGGGCACTGTCCACGACTTTGTCATGCTCAACGCCCTGGCCGAAACGTCGGCGACGCGTGGGGCCATTGCGCAGGCGACTGCACTGCTCCGGCAGACCTTTGCTGGCTAGTCTATGCGCGAGAGAAACAAGTAGACAAACTATCTGTTCCCCATTTCCCTTTCATCAACAGAGCGAGGCTTATCCATGTCCATCCGCAACCGTACTCCAACCTTGTCGCGCCGCCGATTGCTGACCGCGGTCGGTGCACTGTCCAGTATCGCTGTGTTATCCGCCTGCACAAAGTCCGTGCTTCTCATGCAACCCAAGACAACCGTTCCAGAACCGCGAGGAGAAACAACCATGAATCACGCAAAGCCCACTATCGTGCTCGTCCACGGTGCTTTCGCCGAGTCGTCCAGTTGGGATGGGGTGATCCAGTACCTGCAAGCTCAGGGCTACCCGACCATCGCCGCCGCTAATCCGCTGCGTAGCCTCACCGGTGATGCAGAATTCGTCGCCAGTGTCGTCAAGTCAATCGAGGGGCCTGTTGTGCTGGTTGGCCATTCCTATGGCGGCTCGGTCATTACCCAGGCGGCAATTGGCCTGGAGAATGTTCATGCCCTGGTCTATGTGGCAGCTTTTGCCCCGGAGGAGGGTGAGAATGCCATTGAGCTTTCGGGCCGTTTCCCTGGCAGCACGCTGGGTGAAAGCTTGCGACCTGTCATGCTCGCTGATGGTAGCACCGACCTCTATATCCAGTCGGACAAATTCCACGCGCAATTCGCCGCCGATGTTACAGCCGACAAGGCTACGCTGATGGCTGCAACCCAACGCCCCGTACGCGATGTTGCACTGGGTGAGAACGCCGCCGAAATGCCAGCCTGGAAATCGATTCCTTCCTGGTTTGTGCTGGCCGAGCTCGACCAAAATATTCCCCTGGCCTTGCAACACTTTATGGCGGAACGCGCCCAAGCCCGGGAGAGCATCGAAGTGAAGGGATCCTCACACGCCATCAGCGTCTCGCATCCCCAGGAAGTGGCCGATATGATCCTGCAGGCTACGGCCAATGTCGAAAGTGTTTTGTATGCCACCACCGCGGCGGGGGCAATGTAGAGATAGCTCACGAAAGTTTCCCGATTTGTAGGTTGCAGACTCAAAGTTATAACTGCAACCTACAAATCACAACCCACAAAGGAAAGTATCATGAAAATCACAGTGCTTGGTGGAAACGGCCTGATCGGTTCAAGGCTTGTACAGCGGCTCCAACAGATGGGCCATGAAGTGGTGGCCGCGTCCTTGGCTTCCGGGGTAAATGTCCTCACTGGCGAGGGCCTAGCGGAAGCCATGATGGGTGCTCAGGTGGTGGTCGATGTGACCAATTCGCCTTCATTTGAGGACAAAGCGGTGTTGGACTTTTTTACAATATCTGGGAACAACATCACTGCGGCAGAAGTAAAGGCCGGTGTTGAGCATCATGTTGCCTTGTCGATTGTGGGCACGGAGCGCCTGCCGGAAAGTGGCTATTTGCGAGCAAAACTGGCGCAGGAAGCGCTGATCAAGGCCTCCCCCATCCCCTACACTATCCTCCATTCCACCCAGTTTTTTGAGTTTTTAGGCTCCATTGCCCAGTCTGGCATGGTTGGGGATACGATCCACCTGCCGCCTGCGCGCTTTCAACCGATTGCCGCCGATGATGTGGTTGCAGCCTTGGCCGATGTGGTTGTGGGCCCGCCCGTGAATGGGATTGTTGAAGTTGCGGGACCGGAATCGGTCAGCATGGCAGGGCTGGTTGCAGAATTTCTGCGTAACACTGGTGACCCACGCCCAATTGTGGCAGATGTCGAGGCCCGCTACTTTGGGGCAGTGTTGAATGACCAATCGCTCACCCCGGGTGAGAATCCGTGGCTTGGGACCATCAACTTTGAGACGTGGTTCCGCACCTTTAAGCCAAAATCGTAAGTGCTCCCAGTAGCGGGTCGTTGCCCAGCGTGACGGCTCGCTGCAACGGGAGTAATCACACAAAGGAACGCCAACGATGCTCAGCAAACTTTACACCAAACAAGCAACTTTTGGCATGGCGCTGCCCTACTTCCTGGAGGTGGCCGAGGTACAGGGGGAAAGTGTGGTCGCCAATTCGCCAGCAACGCGCGAGGAAATCGGCCAGGTATTTGGTGATCAAACAGTCATTGTCTTTGGCCGGACGAGCGATGGTCAGCTCTGGCGACTGATCTACCCAGATGAGACAGCGTCCTGTTGGGTGATGCCCTGCCGGACAAAGGCGAGCGTGCGGCTTGTCAACTATCAGGCAACAGGAGAATGGGCCAATGTCATCACAACTGCGTAAGTATACGGGTGAACAGATTGATGTGACGTATGACGCACAACGTTGCATTCATGTGGCTGAATGCCTCAGGCGGTTGCCCAGTGTCTTTGATAAGCGCAAACGCCCTTGGGTACAGCCAGATCAAGCTCAGGCGGATCAGGTAGCGGCGACTGTCCAGGCGTGCCCTTCAGGCGCATTACAATATCAACGAAAAACTGGCGGTGCGGCAGAACCTACTCCGGCGCACAACACTATTCTTCTTGTGAGAGATGGGCCGCTGTATGGGCGTGCTGATTTCACGATTGTGAATAGTCGCGGCGAGCTTGTACTCAAAGATACTCGAGTCGCATTTTGCCGTTGTGGTGCTTCTGCCAACAAGCCTTTTTGTGACAACACCCATCGTACGATTGGCTTTCAAGCACCCGCCACTGTCAACGAACCGCAAGCCATCACAATCGTGACGGACGGGGATAACCTGAGCATCGAAACCACGCACAATGGCCCACTGTATATCAGCGGTAATTTCACTCTATTGAATGGTGAAGGCGAACCGGTCTGGCAAGGGAGTGAGGCGTGGTTCTGTCGTTGTGGAGGGTCAGCCAACAAGCCCTTCTGTGATGGCACTCACAAAAAGATCGGCTTTGTCGCTGAATAACAAGGACGGTACCCTTCAATGCGCAGTGTGTATATCCGAGGTTCAGTGTGTATACCCGGGAACTTGATTTCTGTGCTGAATTTTTAAGGGGGCGGAAATTTCCGCCCCCTCGAAAATTTTATGTAGTGATTTCTCTACTCTGTGACCGTAAATTGGGCCCCTGTGCTGCGCCCCCACACCTCATCGAAGTAGATCATCTCGCCATAAACCGGCAAGACGCGGTATTCACCCGGAGTGGTGGCCCGCACCTGGAAAGTATATTCGTAGGTGCCTGCCGGTAAGCGAGTGGCAAAGAGTGCCACCCGATCGTCACGCAGATCGGTGTAGCTCGGCGTCCAGAAGCGCCAGCTGGCCTGGTTGGGCTCAACCGGGGTCAGGGTCGGGTCACCCAGCCAGTCGGACTCGGTCGCCAAGCTGGGGTCGATCGGCTCGACACCCGCAGGGATCGGCACCTCGATCAGCGCGTGATAGAGATCGGTCGGGGCGACAATCGTCACGGTCACGCTGATCACATCGCCCACTTCGGCGGAGTTGACCGTCTTGCCTGCTTCTTCAAAGCGGCGGGCCACGACCAGCCCACGATCTTCCGCACTGATCGCCAGCGCATCCAGATAATAACGCAGGTGGCTGCTGTAGTAGAGTTGACCGCTTTCGTTGCTCCGTTCGATGGTCAGGCGGTTGCTCTCATCCCGCAGCAGATCGGCCACCGCTACCTGCAGGGTAACGGGTTCGGCCAGCATATCAGCCTCGACACTGCCTTGACCGAGTTCCGCATCATTCAGTTGGACTTGCCACTCGTACTCGCCACTCAGCTCCTCGCTGAAGGCCAACCACTCGGACAGCGCAATGATGGCCCAGGCGGTTTCTTGGGTGGTGGTCCAGTGGCCGGCTTCGCGGGCGCTCATCAGCCAACGCACCACATTCGGCAGGAGCGGATGCTCCGGATTCAAGCGCACAAATGCGGCCAAGACCATACTCGTCGTGCGCGTGTCAGTATTCAGCAGTTGGAAGTCGGTATTCGCCTCGTGCCACGAAGCGCCCGTCGCGCTGAGCTGCGCAGCCCCGGCCAGATTGTCCAGCAGCGTGGTGACTTGCGCATTGTTGGCCCCATCCTCGGCGAGTTGGGCGATGGTCATCGCCAGCAGTGCCTGCCCATAGTAGCTCAAGCGCTCACGCACATCGTAGAGCGTGCTAGCCCGGCCAGGATCGCCATTACCCGTTTCGGCGAGCACAAAGTTGAGGAAGGCCAACTGATTAAGCCGCCAATTCTCTTCCACATCCTTCGGCGCGACAAATTGTCGCTCCAAGTAGTTGATCGCCAGCGAGAGGGTGCGCGGCGGTACGGCATACCCATGCTCTTGGGCGTGATGCAAGCCCCAGACCACATAGGCAGTGATGAAAGGCGAACTCTCTTCGCCGGGCCAGTAGCCCCAACCGCCGTCGGCATTTTGCCGGCTCACCAAGCGCTGTACTCCTTGCCCCAGTTGATAGGCCAATTGCTCCGTCAACTCCGGCCGCTCCAGCTCCAACGAGCTCAAGGCTTGCACTGTCAGAAGATTGGGCAAGAAGCGGCTCACCGTTTGCTCGGTGGATTCGTAGGGGAAATGCTCCAGATAATCCAGCCCGTCGAGCAGCCCGGCGGCCAGACTTGGCTCGAGGGTGACCGCCAATTCGCCTTGGTCGGTGGCCTCTGCTGGCACGCGGATTGCTTCGACGACACCCTCGGTCGGTACGACGCCCGCGGTGCCGATCACTTCGGGTGTTTCGTAGCGCCGGACCGGGATTTCGAGGCGCAGCGCATCACTCAGGCTGCTGGACTGCGCCGTCATCGTGATCACCACGCTGGACGCGTCGGCATCGACCGACAGCGGCAGATTGAGTGACTGTTGCGTACCTGCTGGGATGGTGGTGGTCAGCAGCAATTCGCTCTGCAGGGTGGCGCCGCTCGCAGTGACCTCGATCCGCACATCTTCGGCGTCGGTGTCGCTGGTATTGAAGATGACTGCACCGGCTTGGACTCGGTCACCCGCAGTGAAGAAGCGGGGCAGGCGCGGGCGGATTTGTAATTCTTTGCTCGAAACGGTGGAGAAGCTCACATCGCCTACCAGGGTATCAGCTGAGATTGCCTGCGCGACCAATGTCCAGGTAGTGAGGTTGTCGGGCAGGGTGACACTAAAGACAATCTGCCCGTTCTCATCGGTGACGAGATCCGCTTGCCAGAAGGCCACGTCCAGGAAATTGTCGCGGACTTCCAAGCCTCGCCCGAGATCACCACCGCCGCCACCTTTGGCGCCTTCACTCAGTTGTTGGCTAAGTCGATCTTTGTTGATCGCCAGCAACAACCCGGTGGTCACGCCAAGCGGGCGTTCGTAGTAGAAAATATCGAGCATGCGCGCTGTTCCGCTATTCGCCAGCGAGAGCACTGCTTGATCGATCAAAGCAACGCTCACTTCGGCATTCGGCACAGCTTCTTCATTACTGTCCTGTATTGTTAAGGTATAGGTGACCGTGTCGCCCGGGCGGATATCCTCCGCCGAGACCGCCACATCGATATCCAGCTCCTTCTGGCTGGTATTGACATTCAGTTGCACATAGCCGACCCGTACCGCTGGTAATGGATTGCTCTCATCCACACCCTTGACCAAGATCACCCCAACAAAGAGATTGGGGATCTGTTCAGTCGTAATCGGGATTTCGATCACGGAGCTGGTGCCCGTGAGTTCGATCACGCTGGCTTCGTAGATACCGGCGCGTTCGAGGGTCAGCAGGGCCTTGACTGTGCCGGTGAAGGGGCTCGGTACCAGGATTTGTGCAGTCTCGCCGGGTTCGTAGCTTTCTTTGTCCGCCACTAAGTTGATGCGGTCGTTGTTGGCACGTGGCCAGGCCACAAAACCTTGATCTGGATCGCTGGCATAGACAAAGGCCGTACTATTGATCGGGTTGCCTGCGTCGTCGGTGCCGCTGGCGACTAGTTGATATTGCCCGCCGCGCTCCGCTGTCCATTCGATCTGCGCCGTGCCTTGGCGGTCGGTGGTAGCGGTGGTGGTGAACACCGGTGTGCGGTCGACGCTCGTTTCCCAGTAATAAGAACCATCCGCAGCGCGCGCGTAGACGCTGTTCCAACTGTATTCATAGACCGTCACTGTCAGTTCGGCGGCAGGATAGGGTTCACCCGTTGGCGTCACGGCAACCAGATCGATCGTACTCGGCTCGCCCATAGTCACCACATTCTCTTGCGGGCTCAAGCCAATGTAAAACTCGCCGCGGTGCACCGGCACTGCGATCCGCCCGCTGACAAATTGATTGGTCGGGCTTTGTACGGTTACATCAAAGGCCCAAAGCTGACTTTGCAGCGCATCTTGCAGATCGGCCGGGACTTCGATGACAAAGTTGCCCGCGGCGTCGGTGGTTCCGCTGCCTTCAGCGACCAGGCCAATGTAGAGACCCAGGTACTGATTGTCTTCGGTTTGCTCAGGATCATACGGATTGAAGCTGAAGAAGCGATTCTCCGGCGCATTCTCCCAGGCAAAGTAGTAGGGCTCGGCGATCAGGCGCCAGGTGAGCGGCGCATTGGCCAGCGCACCACCGCTAAAATAGCTGGCGTTGAGCGTGATGTTGACCGTGTCGCCTTGTACATACTCTGGCTGATCGCTGGTCAGCTCAATCTGGAATTCAGGCCGTTGATAGGAGGCAACTTGGAAGGCAGTGCCGCCATAGATGGTGCGCTCGCCCTCGCCATCCACACCGCCTATGGGCAACCGAGATTCCAGGAAGTAATAGCCTGTGACGGCAGTTGGCGCCAGTTCCACTTGTCCGTTGACGGTGCCATTTTCATTCAACTCAAAGGTGTTCTCAGCAATGCTGTTGCCCCGATCATCGCGGATGACAATTTCCACGGTTTGGCCGGCGGGCGGCAGCACATAGCCATCATCCTCAAGCACCCGCACAATGCCCTTCCAATAAACGGTTTGACCTGGGCGGTAGATCGGGCGGTCGGTGTAGAAATAGACTTGGAATTGTTCGACGCTGTAACCGCCGTTCAGGCCAAAATCCCACACCGCGACGCCGGTATTCCATTCGCTCGAAACGGCGGCAAAGTGTTCGTCGCCCGGTTCGCCCACGATGGCCCGTGCGGGCCAGTAGCCGATGTCCGGCGTTAGCCCGAGCTCGGCGCGGGCGATGCCTTCAGCGTCGGTGGTTGCTTCGCCGACCTGACTAGATTCAACATAGAAGCGCACAGGTTGATCGGCTACTGGTTCGCCAGTACGCAGGTCAGTCACCCAGGCCAGGCTTTCACCTTCCGTGCTCTTTTTCAACACCAAGTTGTAGTTGCTCAAGACGATCAGCGCTTGGGCGCTATTGATGCCTGTTTCGTTGGGATCGGAGGTGGTGGGTTGCTCCACTTCCAACAGATAGAGTCCCGGCGGCAATGGATTGCCCGCCTCGTCGGTGAGGGTGATGATCTGTTGGCCGGTAATGTTGGGCTCGGTCGTGGCCGGGAAGCGCTGTGACCATACCTGATTGGCCGCCCGGTCTGGGATTTGATAATTCTGCCAGAATTCGTATTGGTTGTTGCCGGTCAAGGCTAAAAATTCGCTGGTCGGCACGCGGAAGAGCTCGACGTTCACTTCTTCCACATTGCGATAGTAGAGGCTGACGCGCGTCGTTGTGATCGCACTGAAGTGTGTAAAGCGATCCAAATTGATGCGTACAAAGGGACTATAGTCTCCCGTGGTGAAGTGGAACGTGTAATCTTCGCCCAGGGTATTGCCATACAAGTCCTCAATCTCGCCGCCGACCGTGACGGTATAGGTCGTGTTTGGTTCCTTGAACCAACTAATCGTGGCTTCACGATTGTAATCGGCATAATAACTGTAGACTTGCGTGGTGGTGATGGTCGGTGAAACGTGCAAGTTGGCGAGCACGCTCGTATAACTGAGCGGTGCGCTAAAGCGGATCGTCACATTGGCATCGGGCGAAACATTAGTTGCGCCATCCAGCGGCGAGACGACTTCGATGGTTGGCAGTGGCACGACGCGAAATTCGCGTTCAAATGCCTCCCGCAGTGTGCCTTGGCGGCTGGCTGGTTGTGCACTATCTGCGACACGCACTCGATAGAGTCCACCGAACTCTAGCGCTTCTGTCGGCGTGAAAGTCAACGTCGTCTGCAGCTCATCCCAGGTAAAATCGCCCATCACGCCAATAGGCTCGCCATTGTCGATGCGGGTGACTGAGAAAGCCGCATTCGTACTGTCGGGATCCATTGGCTGGCTGAAGGTGACTACAACCGGCTGCGTTGGTGCCACCAATTCGCCTTGGGGCATCACGTCCAGTACGAGGGGCGCAGCGGTCGTGAAGTGAAACACTACCGGCTCGGCCAATGCCTCACCCTGCAACCCAGTCAACTGATCCACCGTGACTTGATATTCAGTGGCTCCGGCCAAGCCGAGTTCAGGCTGGAAGAGATAGATGCTGGTATTGAGCCAGCGGCCTTCACCGGCAACTTCCGGCTCAATGGTGATTGGCTGCGGCAGGTCGCCTTGCTCATCATCAGCGGCCAACGGCACGACGGGCCGATTAAAGACCACAACGATCTGGCTACCGGTACTCACATCAATCGCCCCATCGTTGGGTTGGGTCGAGGTGACCTGTAGCGGGGCAAGGGCGTTGAAGGCAATGGTCAGCGGCGCGCCCAAAGATGTACCTGCTGCCGTACTCGCTGTCTCGGCAATGGTGAATTCATAGCGCTGGCCGGCTTGTAGTTCGGCACTCGGCGTGAAGATCAGGCGATCCTCTTCGACCGTAGTGGTCCCAGCCAACTCTGGCTCGATGGCCAACGCCTCCGCCGCGTTGGGAGCCAATGGCTGATCAAACTGGAAGATCACTGGTCCACCGGCCCAAGCTTCGCCAGCGGCAGGCTCGCTGCTCACCAGCAGCAGTGGCGTTGCCTCTTGGGCGCTGAGCGAGTGATTGGGGGCAAGTACGGTGGCCCCTACTAGGCCCAGGGTAATTAGACAACCAATAGTAACGAGCAGACGCAAAGTTAATAAATGACGTGTCATAATGATTACTCCAAACTATAGACAAACAGTGCTATCCCTGGAAGCTAGCAGTTGGCCCAAAAGATGGCTAGATTGTAAAACTAGGTGTCTGTTCCTAGCCTTAGTCTATACCAGTAATTGGCATTATATTGGCATGAATCTAGACCAATCAGAGTCATCCTACCAACGATTGGCAAAACCACCAAACTTGTCAAATCATTCAATAGCTGGGGCGGCAGAAGCAGTTTGCGGTTGCTGATAATCGTCAACAACAACCAATGCTGCCGGCGAACGAATTAGGTCACTATCCGCAGTTGGACGGCCCACCAACTCAAATTGATGAGTACCGATTTCAAGTGTCCACCAACTCTGTAAACGATTGGTGTTGGTGGCCCTGGTCAGGACAACACCATCCTTTTGCAGCGCTAATTCGGCCCAGGGTTGCCCATTGGCCACATAACCTGCAATTTCGATCCGCTGATGGCTCTGCGGCAGCCCTGGATGAATTTGATAGGCCGTATGCGAGGTCGGGGACCGCAAGATTAGGTGGCTGGCCGGCTGTTGAGTCAACTGGGGTTCGCTAGAATTTTCGGATAGTGATTGACAGGCCCCTGATGCTTGGCAGTCCATAATCGGAATGCCTTGAGCGATCATCCAGTCGTGGTATTCGGCGGATAAGTGCCAAAAGACACGTTTGCTGCGCCGAGCTGCTGGTGTCGTCTCGCTGGCTATTTCTCCAGTTGCCACGTCGATCTCGACTTCTTTGAATTGATTATCCAGTTCGGTTGGGGCGGTGCCGACAATAAAGCGCTCGCGACGTGTCCGGGGACATGCCGGCGTGGGTAAAAGCCCACTTGGCGCGCAAATGGTTACTTCGGTGATTGCCTCCGGACGGCGAAATGGTGCTGGTTGCCTTGGATGTGCGGCTAACATCAAATCATGCCAGATCGGGCCGGCGCCGTCGATGCCACTGACATCAAACATGGGGGTATTATCGGCATTGCCCACCCACACTCCGATCACCCGTTCCGTCGTATAGCCAATGGTCCAGTTGTCCCGCCAATCGGTGGTGGTGCCGGTTTTGACCGCGGCGGGAAAGGGCAATTCCAGCACCGAACCTTCACCAAAGGCTGGAATCCGCGCAATGTTGTCCGAGAGGATATCAGTGACCAAGTACGCCGTCGCGGGGTCGATCACTTGGCGTGCCGCGGTTGGGCGATCGGCTGGGGGCTGATAGACCCGGTCGATCGTCTTGGTATCCAGATCCTCGATGCGCAAGATCGCTTGGGGATCCAGCCGTTGCCCCGCTTGAAAGATGCCATAGGCCGCGGTTAATTCAAGTAGTTTTACCTCACCACCACCGAGCGTCAGCGCCAATCCATACTTATGCGTAAAGGTGCTGATGCCCGCCCGCGTGGCCAAACTTTGCAATGTCGGGACCCCGATCTGCTCCAATACCTTGACGGCAGGAATGTTGTAACTGTTCGCCAAGGCCGTGCGCACACTCACAGGGCCGTGAAAGGTCCGATCATAGTTGACCGGTGTATAGGGAACATTTCCGCCTTCTTCATCGCTCACATAAAAGGTGGTGGGCAGATCAGCGATGATCGATGCTGGTGTCAATAGCGGGAAGTGATTTGCCTTACTCCAAGTGGGATCGAGCGCCGCAGCATAGGTCAACGGCTTGATCGCACTGCCCGGTTGGCGCAAGACCAGCGTGGCGTTGACATTACCCTGAATGCTCGAATCAAAATAATTGGGACTGCCAACCATCGCCAAGATCTCGCCGGTCGTGCTGTCGAGAATCACCGCAGCTGCATTGTCCACCCGTCGGTTGCGATCAGTGTGGTTATCGCATAGTCCTGGCTTGCGACAGTTGAGCAGATCGAGCCGGTAGCGAACAGCAGCCTCGGCTTGGCGTTGCAGATTCAAGTCCAGCGTAGTATAGATCCGCAAGCCCCCTTGGCGCAGTAGGTCACTAAACTGTTCACTCCCAAATCGTCGGGCTAAGAGATCTTGCACATAGATCACAAAATGGGGGGCTTGGATGCTAAAGAGCTGCGAACGGTAGCGCAAAGGCTCAGCGGCGATGGCGGTGCGTTCTTCTTCGGTCAAGTAGCCAGCATCGTGCATCAAGCGCAGTACCGTCAATTGGCGTTGCTTGGCTACGTTAGGGTCTTGCAAAGGATTGTAACCACTCGGGTATTGGATCAAACCGGCGAGCAAGGCGCACTCTGCCCGGCTAAGCTGGGCTGCGGGTTTGGCAAAGAAGATTTGTGCAGCAGCCTCGATGCCAAAGGCAAAATTGCCGTAGTAAGTTTGATTCAAATACAGAGCTAACAACTCGTTTTTCGTGTAGCGAAGTTCAAGTCGCAGCGCGATCCAGGCTTCACGCAACTTGCGGCGCAAACTTTGATCATACCGTTCATGGGGTTCGAGGAGCAGGGTGCGGGCCAACTGTTGCGTCAGCGTGCTGGCTCCACTCACAATATCCCCAC
>CAZMRA010000118.1:0-1933 GCA_964568485.1 uncultured Caldilineaceae bacterium
CACTACCTGCATGATCCCGATTGGCAGCCGAACGGCGGGCAGATCGTCTATCAACAACGGCGCGGTAGCCGCTGGGAGATCTTCAGCGTCAACCCCGATGGCTCGGGCAACCATGTGCTGACCCAGCCGTACACCACGCTGGTCAAGCAGATGCCTAGCAATGTTTCGCCCGCCTGGAGCCCGGACGGCCAATATATTGTCTTTTTGAGTAACCGTGAGGACAATCATGAAGCAGGGGCGTGGCGCCTCTGGGTGATGAACGCCGATGGCAGCGAACAACGCCCCTTGCCCATTGATGTGGAAATCAACTACAACTTTGTCCAAGAACAGATGGTCAGTTGGGGTGGCGCATAAGCCTTAACCCGCTTGGCGATAGGCTGCGATGGCGGCAGCCACTCCTAAGCGCGGGCTGCTGAGGATCGGCACTGCGAGATCGGTGCAATACTCGGCAGCCCCGGCCATCGACGCCTGCGCCAACACGATCACATCAGCCTTGGCGGCGTGGGCACGCAAGCAATCGGCGATGGTGCGCCAATACCCCGCTTGATCGCCCCCTTCGAACCGCTCCCAAGCCCCGGCACACAACAATTCTTCAATCACCACCGCTTTGCCCATCTGCTCGGCGACTTCTTCGATCAGTGACCGCGTGGGGGCCAACGTACTGGCCAGCGCCGCAGCGACCAAGATCCGTGACCCGCGTGACACCGCTTCTTCCGCCATAGCCCGATCCACGCGCAACACGGGCCCAGCTGCCGGATGGGTCACGGCCTCGGCCGCACCGCCAATCGTCGAGCAGGTACAGAGGACCAGCCCGGTATCCTCATCCGCGGCTAGAATGCGCGCTTTGATCCGCTCGGCCAATTCGGGTGTCACCGTCCCGGCGTTGCGGGCGTCGGTCAACAATTGTTCGTCCAGCACATGTTCGGTGGGGATGTCTGGAGCCAACTCCTGCAGCAGCGCCGAAAAAGTCGCCACATTGGCTGGCGCAGTGTGTAACAAAACGAGCTTTTTCATGCAGCAACTCCTCGCACACGTGGCAACATCGAAACGGGCCAAGGACTCGGCATTTCGCCCACCGGGATCTCGATCACCGTAGGCACATCTGCGGCAAACCCACGGCGAATCGCTTGGCGCAATTCATCCGGATTGTGGGCCCGCAAGCCTTGCGCCCCGAAGGATTCGGCCAGCTTGACAAAATCAGGATTACGCAACTCACTGGCAATCACCCGATTGCCGTAATTTAACTTCTGCATCCGCTGGACATTGCCATAAGCGCCATCGTTAAAGATCAGCGTCACCGTGTTGATCTTGTGCTGGACCGCGGTGGCCAGTTCTTGCACCGTGAAGAGGAAGCCGCCATCGCCACAGATGGAGATCACCGGCTTATCGGGATTGGCCACTTTAACGCCGAGCGCGGTGGCGAAGCCCCAACCGAGGGTGCCTTGATAGCTGCAGGTGATAAAGGTGCGCGGTTTGTAGACCGGCATGGCAAAGCGGGCCACGTAACCCACTTGGGTCATCTCTTCAACATAGATGCCATCGTCGGGCAACTCGGCCCGGATGGCGTTGATGAAGCCCAATTGTGGGGCCAAAAAGGCGCTGCGTTCCTCAATCTCCGCTTTGAGCGCGTTCATCTCCTCGGCGCGTGAGGCCCGTACGCCCACATGTTTGGCTACCGCCGCCACCAACGCGGGGACCGCCTCTTGGCTGCGCGCCACAATACTCACCGTCGGCGAGGCAATACGATCATGCTCAGCCGGATCCACGTCAACGCGGATCAACTTGAGGTTCTCGTCGTAGCCCCAATTTTGCAGCGGATTTTGCAGACGGGAACCAATCGTCAGGACCACATCGGCCTCCCGCCACAAAACGTGGGCTGCGGGCGTACGCAAACTGAGTGGATGGCGACTGCTCACCACGCCATGGCCAGTGC
>CAZMRA010000118.1:1943-14305 GCA_964568485.1 uncultured Caldilineaceae bacterium
GCTGGAGACAACCGGCGCTTGCAATAATTCGGCCAGCTCCTGCACCGCCTCTGCGGCTGGGATAGCGCCGCTACCTACGAAGATCATGGGCTGTTTGGCTTCGGCCAATAATTTGCCCGCTGCTGCCAGCGCATCTTCATCCAGCGGCGGCGGCGTGATCGTCATCGGCGGCACCGTGAGATCGACCTCCGCTGTGGCTGCGAGCACATCGGGCGGAACTTCCAAGCCAACTGGCCGAGGACGCCCGGTGGCCAGCTGCCGGAAGGCTTCGGCAACCAGACTCGGCACTTCGACGGGACTATTGATGCGCTCCGCCCATTTGGTCAGTGCGCGCAGAATGGTCAATTGGTCGGGTAATTCGTGGAGCAGACCATAGCCTTTGCCGATGCTGTTCGAGGCGATCTGGCCTGTGAGGCAGAGCACCTTGTCATTCGTAGCGTAGGCAGTCGAGAGGGCAGCGGTTGTGTTGAGCAAGCCGGGTCCGGGCACGACGCTGTAGGCGCCCACTTCGCCTGTAGACTGGGCATACCCCAGCGCCATATAAGCGGCCCCTTGCTCATGCCGGGTGTGGATCACGCGGATCTGGTTCTCCGCATCATACAGCGCATTAAAGAACCAATCATTCTGCACACCGGGCAAGGCAAAGAGCGTGTGGACGCCATGCGCCAGCAATGAATTCACAAGGGCTTCACCGCCAGTGAGCTTGGCCATAGATTTTTCTCCTCGGGGACAATCATGCGCTACGCTCAGCGACTACCACGACTGCCGCTGGCGCGCAGCTGGGTGGATGAAATGTCGCAGCGGAAGAGTTCAGCCGGAATCGCTTGAAAGAGATCGGCATACCCCGCCGGAATTGCAATATCAGACAGCCCACGGAATACACCGTCCGCGTCGTTGCGGCCGGCAACCAGAAAACGACATCCTCGAGCGCGGAGGGTGGCCAGCGCTTCGAGCATTTTGGTAATGCTCCCTTGATAATACTTGGGGTTAAAGATACGCACCGCCGTATCGTAGCCGACCACAAAGGTCGCTTCGGGATACAAGCGCGCTTTTTCGACATAGGTGGGTGCGTTACTCGCCAACACCGCATACCGGCCAGCGAATTGAGCCATGCGTGATAAAACGGCCTCAGTGGTCAAGGTTGGTTTGTCCACATTCATGGCCGACAACTCAAAAGCCACCGGGCGATTCAATACCTGTTCGGCAGCCTGCGCCATACCCAAATGGCCCTGATGAAGCGGATTAAACGAGCCCGACAGGATCACAGGCGGCACCTCTTCGTTGCCAAAGAGGCAACCATCGGCGTGAATCCCAAACCAAGCCCGCTCACGGCAGATGAGCTGCTCGGCCAGGTCAGCAAAGTCATAAGTGTGGATAACTATTGTTTCGTTGGGCAGCAATGCCAAACATGGGGTGTCTGCCACCTCGGCAGCTTGGGCCAATGTTTGGATCAACAGCTGGCTAACGAGCGCCTCTTCTTCGCCTCGGGTGCGAGCATCTTTGGTCATTTCGAGCGAGTATTCAACGAGCCGCTCAGGTTGCCAGGCTGCAATATGGGCACGGTGTGGGCCACGCTTGGGGCGATCCGAAGCGATTGCCGCAGCGCAGGCCAAGCCAAGCAACGGCTGTTCACTACCTTCGAGCCAACGGGCCCGGGTGTAAGCTCGCCCAGCTAATAACCGGGCAGTCGCTGCAGCGGCATATTGTTCGGGCGCTTGGCCCAAAAAATCATCCATCGCAGCAACACTATAGGGAAGAACACTCTCAATCAATGTCCGGCTGGCGCCGCCCACAGCAAGCAGTTGGGCTATCGCCTGTGATCCAGCCCCCGCAGCAACAATCACTGTACGGAGCGGCTGGTCATGAATTGCTTGAATCAATTGTTGAAAATTATCATTCATCTCGGGCACAACACTCAATCAGGCAGAACCAGCCGCCTGGGTAGTTAAAAAAAAGGGTCGGTCTAGTTAGCAAGTGAAATCTAACCAGACGGGGGCTGCGGCAATTATGATAGCATGTTCCCAGTAATTCGTCATGCTATCACCCTGCGGTACATATCATGGGATAGCAGAGCGGGGAAAATGCACAGGGCAGCAATCCTCGCAGATTGTGGAAACAGGCAAAAACCTTGAATAGCTATCTCCCTGAATGGAGACGATTCCATGAGTAAATTAGTGGTGATCGTGGGCAATAGTGGAGTGGGAAAGAGTACGTTGGCCCGGCGACTGGGCCAACAAGCGGGCTTTATGCTTGGGTTGGAGCAGATCCAAGATCGCCCCTTTCAGACTGCATTCGCCCGCGAGCATACTCGGTATGCGCTGGCCAACCAAGTCGATTACTTGCTGCTGCGGGCGGAACAGGAGCGCACGATCCGCCAACAGGAGGCGATCGGCATACAAGATGGGGGTCTAGAGCTCGATTTCTACCTCTTTACACACCGTTTTCATCAGCTCGGCTATCTGAATGAGGCAGAATTTGCGCTCTGTGACCGGCTTTATCATGCCCTGCGTCAGGGCCTGCCGCCGCCCGATCTGATCATTCACTTGGTTGCCCCACTCTCGGTGATCGCCAAGCGCTATCAACAACGCAATCGCCCGCTAGAAATTGCTCAACTGACGGATCTAGCCGCGCTTGAACAGTTATTGAACACGTGGTTAGCCAGCGTGCAGACTAGACCGATTTTGACAGTCGATGTCAGTGAGGAAGATCCGACCTACGCCAACGTGTTACCCACGCTACTGGAGCAGATCCACGAGCAGCTGGGTACTTGATCAATGTGGGTCACTCGCTATCCTTGCTGTTGCTGCAGACTCTTGGCCAACATCTGCGCCAATACTGGATTTTGCTCGATCGATAGGTGCGGTAAGGCCATCGCCAGCGTCTGCGCGTGGCCAGCCAGCTTGGTTTCACCAGCCAAATAGAGCCAAGCGGCTTGACCACGCAAGCTGCGCTCCAAAGCAGCGGTGAGTGCGGCGCTTTCCGGCCAGCGACCAACCTCGCGCAACAACATGCGCACAATCTCGTTTACGGGCAAACTCGGGTCGGGGCGAGCCGAGGCGGGCGTCGCCTGCCAGATGGCGCGACTGGCCACGGTCCAGCCTACCATCACCGGGTGAGCAAAGAGTTCAACGGCCAAGGCTTCCAGATCGACATCGGCCAAGTCAGTCGGCTCGACGGTGCGCTGCCAAATGTCTTGCACGGCTTCATCCACCACCGGCGGCTCAAACTGGGTAAAGCTGTCGTTGTACAAGCGAAACTCGCTAGGGAGCACCTGATCGGGACGGGTACGCCGCTGAGCCTGCACCGCCCGTAGCACCAACCAGCAGCCATAGGCAAAAGGTGCCTCGAGCAGCACAGCACGTCCCCCGCGATCATCAGCCACCGTCTGCAAGCTGCCGATCGGTTTGGCTAGCGGCAGGACTGCCCGATCCACCGATTCGCTGCCGAAAAAGCGCAACATGCCAACCTCTAAGTTGAGCGAAAACCCCAACAAGGTGCCATAAGCGGCCGCCGCATTCGACAGTTGCACCAACCAAACGGTTTGCGCACCATTCGCTTCAGCCGGACTGATCAACGCTCGCCAGCCCGCTGGGGCAGGCGGAGTGTAACCGCGGCCCGCCATGCGCGCTTTGCGTAAGCTGCGCTCGATCGCACTCGCCTGTTCCGGTCGGAGCACCGCTTGCAGGGTATGCAGCGCATGCAGGGCCAACGCTTCGGCCTCCCCACCAAGTAACCCTTCCAGGGAATTAATGGCCGCGTTCGCCACTGCGGGACGGGAATCCTGAGCGATCAAGCGCAACAACTCGACCCGGTCTGGTGGGATGACGCGCTCCAGGGCTTGGAGCACCAAAAAGGCGATCTCTTCGCCTAACTCGCTCATCTGCTCGACATATTCGAGCAAGACGTGGCGATTGCGTTTCCCCTCGCGGATCGCCTCTTGTAGGCTTTGAAAAGCGGCATCATCGGTATGTTGTAGATCTTCAACCAAAGCCGCTGGCAACTCCACCCCCAAAACGCGCCCGGCAATGGTCATGGCGGTCATGCGGGCGAGAGGATGGTGTCGACGGTCCGCCGCAAAGGTGCGCAAAGCCGGCGTAATCGTCTCCGATGGCAACAGCGCGGCCAGATGGCCCAGCCCGCCGCGGATCAAGCCGTCGGACGTATCTAGGTGTTTGAGCAGTGCAGCCAACACCGCGCTTTCGGGGAATTCATGCACAATGCGGCGGGCAGTTTCACTCAGCGCCAGCTCATTCGGTGCTTCGGCAAAGGCGGCGATGGCTTGTTCTAATTGACGGCGTTGTTGAAAATTGATGATGTTATCGCTCATGGGCTGGATTATAGCATAGAGCGGAGCGATGAACGAGCGCTGGGACGATCATTCGTTCACCAGATAAGCTCTCCATATGCCAAACGCCACGGCCCAGGATCGGCCAAATAGTTGCTACAAAGCCGTAAAAATGCTATACTACCAGGGCGAAATGGATACAGCATCGTGCTAAGTCCACACACAACTGCGACAATCTAAATGGCTCAAGCACTCTATCGCAAATGGCGTAGCCAAAGTTTTTCCGAGCTCGTTGGCCAGGAACATGTGGTCCAGACCTTGCGTAACGCCTTGCGCAAGGGTCGCGTTGCGCATGCCTATCTTTTCGCGGGCCCCCGCGGCACCGGCAAGACTTCGGTCGCCCGCATTTTGGCAAAAGCCCTCAACTGCACAGCGGACGAAGCAGATCGACCTTGCAACCAATGCGCTGTTTGCCAATCGATCACTGAAGGCCGCATGTTGGATCTGATCGAGATCGACGCGGCCAGCAACAACAGCGTGGATGATATACGCGAGTTGCGCGACAAGGTGAGTTTTCATCCCACCGAAGGGCGCTACAAAGTCTACATCATCGACGAAGTGCACATGCTGAGCAACAGTGCATTTAATGCGCTGCTGAAAACGCTAGAAGAGCCGCCGCCCCACGCTCGCTTTGTCTTAGCCACGACCGAACCACACAAAATTCCAGCGACGATCATCAGTCGCTGTCAACGTTTTGATTTCCGGCGCTTGAGCGTACCTGAGATCGCCGAACATCTCTCCCATATTGTGGCTGAAGAAGGCTTTGGCGCTGAACCGGAAGCACTGACCGCGATTGGCCGCGCCGCCCAAGGCTGTATGCGCGATGCGATCAGCCTGCTTGATCAGATGCTGAGCTATGGCAGCGACACCGTCAGCTTTGCACAGGTGCAACAAGCCATTGGGGCGGTCAATAGCCAAGCCGTGAGTGCCTTGGTCGATGCCTTGGTGCAACAAGATGTCACAACCGGCCTGTTGTTGATCCAACAGTTGGTGCGTGACGGGGCCAGCCTGGTTGAATTTTGTCACCAGACGATCGAACATCTACGGGGGCTGATGGTCATCCAGCTCACCGGCAATGCGGATCTGCTTATGGACTTGCCCGGTGAAACACTCCAGCAGATGCGTACACAAGCAGAGCGGTGGACACACCCTCAGACCCTCTTTGCCATCAAACGCTTTAGCGAGGCGATCGGAGAGCTCAAGGGTGGCAGTCAGCCCCAATTGCCGCTCGAGTTGGCACTGATCGAAGCGAGCCAGGGTCCACAGATTGCTATTGCGCAGCCCACTGTCATGGTGCCAGCAAACATGCCAACGCAGCAACCGGTAGCCACTACTGCACCACCAGTCACACCAAAGACGCCCCCCAAGAATGAGCCCGATACCGCGCCAGCGACGTCTGCCGAGCCGCCCCCACTTGACGCGGCAGCACTACAAACTTTACGCAGCCGCTGGAACGAATTTAAAGCAATTGTGCGCCAACAATGTGGCATCAAAGTCCAAGCTGCGCTCAACAGTGTACGCGACATTGCTGTAGGGCCCGCTGCAGTCGCCTTTGCTTTCGGCGCCAATCACTTTGCACGCGATATGGTCGCTCGCCCAGAAACGCTGGAAACAGTGACAAGCATTTTGGGGCAGATCCTCAACCGTGCGGTGACGGTGGAATGTCAATTGGGTGAACATGCCCAACTCTCGAATATGGTTACCATCAATAGTGATGCCCCCGAATCCAGTGGGAATGATCCGCTCGTCCAGTATGCGGTCAAGCAGCTCAATGCCAAAGTGCTATCTTAGCCGAAGGCTGCTAGCGCATAACCGACCCATTTTGTACAGAATTTACTGATAGACGCTACGAGGAGAATGGAATGTCCAAAAAGAAGATGCGCGGCCCGGCGCGAGGTGGATTACCCGGCATGGGTGGCATGAATCTGCCCGGCGGCATGGGTGGTTTGATGTCGCAGATGCAGAAGCTGCAAGACGAAATGGCCAAAACCCAAGAAGCGCTGGCTGATGAAGAAGTTACTACCAGTGTTGGCGGTGGCATGGTCACCGTGACCGTAACTGGTGCACAAGAAATCCGTTCGATTGTGATCAAGCCAGAAGCAGTCAACCCCGAAGATGTCGAATTGTTACAAGATATGGTCTTGGCCGCGGTCAATGAAGCAATACAGAAGAGCAAAGAATTGGCCGAGGAACGCATGGGCGCGCTGACCGGTGGGTTAGGGTTGCCTCCGGGCCTCGGTTTCTGATCGAGCCATGGTGATGGGCCAGGCTGCCGCGACGGGTCCGCAGCTCGTGCCGACGCTGCTGTGGGAAAAAGGCGATCCGACACAAGCGCTGAAACGGCGCTTTCGCTTTGCGGATGGCCCGGTAGCAGCCCAGTGGCTCTGCAACGCGCTCCAACAGTTGTATGGGATCGACCAAGCAACGGTGACCCGTTTGGTGATCAGTGCGGCAAATCTGCTGGCCTGGGTGCAAAGTCCGATCGGCCCGTTGTTGATCAAAGCCTGTGCCAATCCCTTCCAACATGCCCGGTTACGCAACCAAGGCGCCTTGGTGACTTGGTTGGCGCAGCAAGGGCTGCCGGTGTCGGCGCCGTTATCAGCCCATGAGGGTGAATGGCAAATTCGTCACGGACACCTGTCACTCGGGGTGCAGCGCCTTGTCGAAGGTGAGCTCTTGAATCCGGAGGAGCCGACGCAAGCTATTCAAGCTGGCAAGGTGTTGGCCCAGCTGCATCAAGCGCTGGCGCGCTATCCGGAATCAGAAATGTTTGGAGCGACCAAGCCCCCGTCCTTGCCAAGCTCGCTCCAAAAATGGCTCGCCAAACACGGAATGGATCCTCGTGGTCGGCTGGGGATCTGGGACTTGCCAAGTTTGATCCGAAGCTGGTTCACCAGGCGCACAGCAAGCTTTGTTGACGAGCGACTACAGGCCGCGGCGCAGCAGCTCAAAGCCCAACTGACCAGCCAAGTTTGGCCCGAGATACCCAAGCAGTTGGTGCATCAAGATTATCGAGCAGCGAATTTGCTCTGGCAGGACGAGCGTATTAACGCTGTTTTGGATTTCGAAGAAACCAATTGGGGATATCGGGTCAATGATCTGGCGTGGGCGACTGTCCATTTGGGCACTCGCTACCATCACTGGGGGCCGGTTTCGGCTGCCGCTGAAGAGCATTTTCTCACCGCCTATGCGATGGTTTGGCCATTATCCCCCGCCGAGCAAGCCTGGTGGCCGCTTTTGCTGCGTTGGCATCGACTGGAATTGGCACGTGGAACCAGCGATAGCCCCACCGCCCAGGCGGCCTTGGCCGCGCTCGAGCGGTAAATTCAAGCGGATTTCTGATTACTACGACCGAATTACGTCGTCGTTATTTTGTTTTTGGAACTTTCTTATGCAACCGTTAGCTCAGCCAGTCACTAACTTGATCGAGGCCTTTAGTCGCCTGCCGGGGATTGGCCCCAAGACGGCCAGTCGCTTGGCCTATTTTTTGCTGCGTGCCGATGAATCGATCGGGCTAGCGCTTGCGCAAGCGTTGACCGAATTAAAGGCAAGCACCCTCTTTTGTGGGCAATGCCACAATATCGCCGACCGTGATCCTTGTGCGATCTGCAGCGATCCCCAGCGCGACCAGGGCTTGATCTGTGTGGTCGAAGAGCCGCTGGATGTGCAGGCGATCGAACGGACGCGTGAATTTCATGGCACGTATCACGTGCTGCATGGGGCTATCTCACCAGTCGCTGGCGTCGGCCCGGATGATCTCAAAATCGGCGATCTGTTGCGACGCATTCAACAAGCTACCACGCCAGTACGCGAAATCCTACTGGCCACCAATCCCAACCTCGAAGGCGAGGCCACAGCCATGTACATCTCCCGCTTAGTTAAGCCATTGGGCATCCGGGTCACGCGTTTGGCGCGCGGCCTGCCCGTGGGTGGCGACCTCGAATATGCGGACGAAGTAACCTTGGGCCGGGCCCTCGCCGGACGCAGCGAGATGTAAGGCAATGGGAACCGAAAAATTTAAAACGTTAAAAAAGAGTTGGCAAACGCGCGTCCTCGATCCGCAAATCAAGCGGTTTGGTGAACGCCGCTCCTGTTTTACAACCAGCAGTGAGCAAATCGAGCTCCAGCCCCTCTACACGCCGGACGATATCGGCCTTGGCGATGAGGCCGCGGAGCCCTATGTCAATCAGCTGGGCTTCCCTGGAGAATATCCCTTTACGCGGGGTGTCCAGCCAAACATGTATCGCGGTCGGCTATGGACCATGCGTCAATATGCCGGTTTCGCTACTGCCGCTGAAAGCAACCGCCGCTATCGTTTGCTCCTCGAACAAGGACAAACCGGCCTGTCGGTGGCCTTCGACCTGCCCACCCAGATTGGGTACGATGCCGACCACGAATTGGCGGAAGGTGAAGTGGGCAAGGTCGGTGTCTCGATCAGCAGCGTGCGCGACATGCAGACCTTGTTACAGGGCATTCCTCTGGACAAAGTCAGCATCAGCATGACGATCAACGCGCCCGCACCGGTGCTGTTGGCCATGGTGATTGCCGTTGCCAAGCAGCAAGGTGTCGCACCGAATCAATTGCGCGGCACGGTGCAAAATGACATTCTCAAAGAGTACATTGCCCGCGGCACCTACATCTTCCCGCCAGGGCCATCGATGCGCTTAGTGACCGATCTCTTCCGCTATTGCGCGGCCGAAGTGCCCAAGTGGAACACCATCTCGATCAGCGGCTACCACATGCGCGAGGCGGGCTGTACTGCGGCGCAAGAGATCGCCTTCACGCTGGCGAATGGCATTGAGTATGTGCAGCAAGCTGTACAGAGCGGGCTGAATATCGATAGTTTTGCCCGCCAGTTGAGCTTCTTTTTCAACGCACACAACAATTTCCTCGAGGAGATTGCCAAATTCCGCGCTGCGCGGCGCTTATGGGCCAAGATCATGCGCGAGCGCTTCGGCGCACAGGATGCGGAAAGTTGGCGCTTGCGCTTTCACACGCAGACCGGCGGCAGCACGTTGACCGCGCAACAGCCCGACAACAATATTGTCCGGGTCACGTTGCAGGCGCTGGCCGCGGTCTTAGGCGGGACGCAAAGTTTGCACACCAACGGCAAGGACGAAGCATTGGCTTTGCCGACCGAAAAATCGGTGGAAATCGCCCTGCGCACGCAGCAGATCATCGCGTACGAGAGCGGCGTCGCCGACATCGTTGATCCGCTGGGTGGGGCCTATGCCATTGAGTGGCTAACCGACCAGTTGGAACAACAAGCCAGCGACTACATCACCCGGATCGATGCCTTGGGTGGCGCACTGGCTGCGGTCGAGGGGGGCTATATTCAACGCGAAATTCAGCAGGCCGCCTATCAAACGCAACGGGCAATCGAACAAGGTGAGCAAGTGGTGATTGGCGTGAACCGCTTCCAGAATGCAGAGCCGCCCTTGAGTGACCTGCTGCGGGTAGACGAGAGCATCCGTGCCGCACAAAGTGCCAGTTTGGCGCAACTACGGGCTGAACGGGACAATAGCCGCGTGCAACAGGTGCTGGCGCGCCTCGACGCAGCTGCCCGCGACGCGCATGCACCGCTCATGCCGATTCTGATCGAAGCAGTCGAAGCCGAAGCAACCCTGGGCGAAATTTGTGATACAATGCGCAAAGTCTTTGGCGAATACACCCCAGAAAGTTGGATTTGATCTATGTTTCAACGCTTGGATCATGTTGGCATTGTTGTGCACAACATCGATGAGAGCCTCAAAACCTATCGCGACCTGCTTGGCTTTGCGCTCCTGGAACGAGTATTGATTCCCGAACAGCGAGTGGAGGCAGCCTTTCTCGACGCTGGCAACAGCACGATCGAATTGATTGCACCGACCGATACCGAAAGTGGCACGGCCCGCTTCCTGCAGAACCGCGGGGAAGGCACCCATCACATTTGCTATGAAGTGGCCGACATCAACGCGGCGTTGGCACACGTCAAAGCGCAAGGGCTGCGGTTGATCGATGAGACCCCACGGCGTGGCGTGCACGGGCTGGTTGCCTTTATTCATCCCAAGGCGACGCACGGCACGATGATCGAACTATTACAACGTGAACATCCTCACTCAGCGTAACTCAGTCGATTCTCATGGCGCGTTATTCCCTGGCTTTTGAACAGCCCTATTGGCAAAGTCCTCAGCGTAACGAAAGTAACCGTGGCCCCGTTCTTTTGCGTTCGGCCAGTTGGTTGTTGTGTTACGTTTGGCTAGGCTTTCGCCTCTGGACTGGCGGCTTCAGCCAGGGGCTGTGGCTCAACATTGGCCTGACGTTGCTCTGTATCGGGTTGGGGGTGATTGTCGTGCTGGATTGGCGAGCATTGGCCAAACGGCGCTGGCAACAGCTGTACGCTTGGCTCAATCGCCAGTTTGGCAACTCACCGCTCCCGCTGGAGCAATTACAAGCCCTGACTCCTTCCGAATTCGAAGCCTATGTCGCCTATCAACTTTTTGAGCGCCACGGCTATCAGGTCGTGAATTCACGCGACACCAAAGATGGCGGCATCGACATCGTGATCACCGATTCCCGCGGGCAGCAAGCCATTGTGCAGTGCAAACGCTACCGCGGCACGGTTGGGGAACCGACGATCCGCGACCTCTACGGTACGATGATCCATGCGGGGGCCACGCACGCCTATCTGATCACCACAGCGCGCTTTAGTGCAGAAGCACAGCGTTGGGTTCAAGGCAAACCGATCACCCTGGTCGATGGTCCAACCCTGGTTGAACTTACCAAACAACAAGTACCATCATAATCAAAATCGAACGAGGTATCATGACTCGCCCACAAATTCTCGCCCATCGTGGCGCTAAAGAAGTTGCTCCGGAAAATACCCTGCCGGCCTTTGCCAAAGCAATCGAATTTAACGCAGCTGGCGTGGAATTGGATGCGCAGCTCAGCCGTGATGGGCAGTTGGTGGTCATGCACGATTTTACAGTTGACAAAACCACCAATGCCCAAGGGCCGGTCAAAGAGTTCACTGCTGCTGAATTAGCCGCATTGGATGCGGGCAGCCATTTCTCGGCGGAATTTGCAGGAGTCGGGGTCCCCACCTTGGCCGCCGTCTTCGATCTGATCGGCGACCGCTGCCGGGTCAATGTTGAGATCAAGAGTCACGATCCCAATGGCGGCCACGAAGTGGAAGCCTTGGTCGCTATGGTCCAAGAACGTGGCTTGTACGACCAAGTGATTGTCTCCAGCTTCAACCCAATCACGTTGATCAAAATGCGCTGGGCCGATCCCAAGATTCAGCTGGGGCTGCTCTATTATCAACAACCCTTGCCGCCGTTCCTGCGCCAAGCTTGGTTCACGCCGATTATGAATCCCGAAGCCCTGCATCCCCATTACAGCTTGGTCGATGAAGCCTTGGTCACCTGGGCGCATGACCGCGGTTGCGCCGTCAACGTCTGGACTGTCAATGACGTTGACGAGGCCAAACGCCTAGCCGATCTCGGCGTGGATGCAATCATCACCGACGTGCCCGACCTATTGCTGCAAGCCCTCTCATGACCTCTGCCAGCGCACCAGGAAAAATTATTCTGCTTGGTGAACACGCGGTGGTTTATGGCCGCCCCGCCATTGCTGCACCTGTATGGGATGTCCAAGCCACCGCCACCATCACCGCGGCTCCCACTGGACAGGGGTGCAGCATCCATGCGCTGGATCTGGACGCCACTTGGCACTTAGCCAAGCCCGATGATCAGCAGCCGCTGGTGCATGTGGTGCGCTTGGCATTGGCCCAATTGCAGCTCCCAGCCAATCCAGACTGGCGGATCGAAGTGCGCAGCACCATTCCGATTGCCAGTGGATTGGGCAGCGGCGCGGCCTTGAGCGCGGCCCTGGTGCGGGCCATCTATGCCCACGCGGGGCACCCGGTGGACGCCGAGACCGTCAGCGAGTTGGTCTTTGCCAGCGAGCGCTTTTATCATGGCGCGCCGAGCGGGATTGACAATACAGTGATCGCCTACGGCATGCCAATCTGGTTTGT
>CAZMRA010000119.1:0-14282 GCA_964568485.1 uncultured Caldilineaceae bacterium
GGCAGCTGTGGACACCCAGTTACCGTAAAGTTGGTCTTTTGTGAAGCTGATCATTCAGATCCCTTGTTACAATGAAGCGCAGACCTTGCCCGCAACCGTAGCCGATCTGCCACGCACCCTGCCCGGGATCGACACGATCGAGTATCTGGTGATCGACGATGGCAGCCAAGATGAGACGGTCGCGGTGGCGCGAGCGTTGGGCGTCCATCACATCGTGCAGCTTACGCAGAATCGCGGTCTAGCAGCGGCCTTTACGGCTGGCTTAGATGCTTGTCTACGGCACGGTGCGGATATCATTGTCAACACCGATGGGGATAATCAATATTGCGGCGCCGATGTCGAGCGCTTGGTTAAGCCAATCTTGCAAGGTGAGGCAGAGATTGTGGTTGGCGACCGCGATGTAGCGCATGTGCTTGTCTTTTCGCCGCTCAAACGCTGGCTGCAACAATTGGGCAGTTGGGTCGTCTCCCAAGCAGCCGGAGTTCCCATCCCCGACACGACGAGTGGCTTCCGGGCGATCAGCCGTGAAGCAGCGCTGCGCATGTTGGTACTGAGCGAATACTCGTACACCCTCGAAACCTTGATCCAAGCCGGCGCCCGCCGCTCTGCCATCCGCAGTGTGCGCATCCGGACCAATGCACCGACCCGCCCCTCGCGGCTGATGCGCAGCATCCCGCACTTTCTCTCGCATTCCGGCGTGACCATTCTACGCGCCTATACGCTCTACCGACCGTTGCGGGTCTTTCTGTGGCTTGGCCTCTTATCGATCCTTTGTGGCTCGGCGGTGGGCATACGTTTTCTCTATTTTTACCTCACTGGTAGCGGCAGCGGGCACATCCAATCGCTGATCTTGGCGGCCATTTTGCTGATTGTCGGCTTTCAGATCGTCTTGATCGGCGTTGTAGCCGATCTGATCGGCTTCAACCGCAAGATCTCGGAGGAGATCCTCTACCGCTTGCGGCGCCTCGAGGCCAATCAAGCAGCCGAACCGACCAGCCAAGCCAAGTCACAGGATTGACGACGATGCGCCTTGCCGTGGTGGGGCCGGTTTACCCGTTTCGCGGGGGGATTGCCCATTACACAACCTTGTTGACGACCAACCTGACCGAGCTCGAACACACGGTGCTGCTCGTCTCGTTTCGCCGCCAATATCCACGTTGGCTCTTTCCCGGTGCCAGCGATCGCGACCCCAGCCGAGCACCGCTCACCATGCCCATTGCCCAATATTGGCTTGATTCGCTCAATCCTTTCACCTGGTTGGCTACCTTCTGGCGCATCCGGCGGTTTCGGCCCCAACGCTTGGTCTTGCAATGGTGGACTTCCTTTTGGGCGCCTGTTTGGCTCATCTTGTCCTGGTTGAATCAGCTTTTCTTACGCGTGCCGCTGGTCATGATCTGCCACAATGTGTTGCCCCACGATGCTCGCCCGTGGACGAGGTGGATCACGTGGTTGGTGCTGCACCAAGCCGATCAGTTTATTGTGCAATCCGAGCAAGAGGCCCAGCGCTTGCGCTCGCTATTGGCCCGCAGTGATCAACAGCTGGATGTGCAAGTCGTACCCCATCCGGTCTATGATATGTTTGCGGATCAACGCCAGAGCCGTGCCGAGGCCCGTCGCTCACTGGGCCTGCCGGTAGATGTGCCCGTGTTGCTCTTTTTTGGCATCGTGCGCCCCTACAAAGGCCTGCGCGATCTGATCTGCGCCTTGCCCCAGGTGGTTCAGCAGCATCCAGATCTGCGCTTATTGATTGCGGGCGAATTTTGGGAGCCGCTCCGTGAGTACCAGGATCTGATCGAGCAATTGCACTTGCGCCACCACGTGCAGATCGACAACCGCTATGTTCCCAATGAAGAGATTGGCCGTTACTTTTCGGCCGCCGATCGACTGGTAGCCCCCTATCGCCGCCAAACAGCCAGCGGTGCGATCGAAATGGCACGCGGCTTTGGCTTGCCTGTGATCACCTTGCCGCCTGATGCACCGGAGCAGGGCGAGGCCCGGCACACGCTGTTGGTTGAGACCATCCTGGCGAGTTTGGTGACGCCAGCCGCCGGCTCGGGGGAAGAATCTCCACGGCAGCGGAAGAACGAGCATTCGTGGCGTCAATTAGCCGAAGCGTTGGTGGGGGTAGCCCAGTAAATGTTGGCGCGCAATCAGTTGGTGCGCAAGCTCAGCGCCCAACTCTCGGCCACGGTTTTGGAACGGCTGCTGCAAGCAGTCGCGCTGATCCTGATTGCGCGGCAGGTGGGGCCCACCGCCTTTGGTCCGTATGCCGCGGCACTCGCCCTCACCAAAATGCTCTCGGTTGGGTTTGGCCTAGGGCTAGACAACTGGCTGTTGCGCAATGGCTTTCGCCAGGGTGATCCCGCCATCTTGGCCCAACATGCCACCAACTGTTTGACCATCCGTGCGGGGTTGGGGCTAGTTTGGTTGGCCTTGCTGGCGCTAATCGCACCCTGGCTGGATCCGGCGGTCTATCCGCCAACACTCTTGCTGCTCTGTGCGTTGATTGTCTGGGCCGAAGAATTGGCCAACGTGGTCTGGAGCGCCTTCAAAGCCGCGTTGCAGAATCAACTGCTGCTGCGGGTGATGACGGTTGCTCAAGCCGCTTTTGTGCTGGCCGTGCTCGGCTTGATGCTGCTGGGCGTGCAATCCATCTGGGCCTTTGCCGGGGTGCAACTGCTCATTACCACGCTGCATGCGCTGGTGGCCATCTGGTTGCAGATCCGCCGCTTTGGCTGGCAGTGGCAACCACGCACGCTCAGGCCAATCTTGCGCGAGAGTGTGCCCTTTGCCCTCTCGACCGGCTTAGCCATGATCTATGGACGAGCCGATATTGCGCTGGTCGGGCTTTGGTTAGGTGAACGTGCGGTGGGGCTCTATTCCCCGGCAGTTTCATTGGCCAATGCACTCGCGCTGATCCCCACCGCGGTCTACTATGTCATGCTGCCGGTTTTAAGCCGGGCTGTGCTCGAAAGTCCGCGCTATGCGGCGCGGATCACCAGACGGTTGGTGGTAGCTAGCACTGGACTGGGGTTGCTCGTAGCTGCGGGGCTGGCGATAATGGCACCGTTGCTCGTCGGCTTTATGTATGGCGCAGCATTTGCGACCACAGGGCAACTCTTGGTGATCTTGAGCGGCGTGCTGGCGGCACGTTTTGTCTCGATGGCCTTGGCGACTACCTTGGTGGCTGTGGGCCAGCAGACCGCGCGGGTGATTGTGCAGACGGGGATTGCCGTGCTCAATATCGGGCTCAATGTGTGGGCCATTCGCCAGTGGGGATTGACCGGTGCCGCGGCGGTCTATGTGATTACTGAGTGGCTATTGGCGCTTGCCTATCTCGGGCTGGTCTGGTCGTGGTACCGCACAGCGCACTTGCAACCAGTGACGGAAGCCTCATGAAGCTGTTGATCATCAATTTGCACTCATCGCATAATGCGGGCGATCATGTGTTGTTGCTCGTCGGTCTGCAACAATTGTATGCGCAATTTCCCGGCTGCCAGATCACCCTGGCTATGAATGATCCGGCCAGCTATCGCGACCGCGCCGACGCTGGCGACGAAGTAGTAGTTGATTCGTTCTTTGCCTGGTTCAAAGTGGGCAACGCAGCCGAATGGGGTGGTCGCCTCCGCCGCTGGTGGATCCTCCTGCGCAGCTTGTGGATCGCCTTGTGCTGGCGCTGGTTTGGCATCGATAGGAGCCACAGCTTGCCACCCCGCGCCCGCGCCACCGTCCAAGCCTATCTCCAGGCTGATCTAATTGTCAGTTGTGCGGGGAATTTTCTCTACAGCCGCGGCCATATGGGCGGGTTGCCCTTGTTAGGGCCGGTTTTTACCATTGCCTATGCTTGGTTGGCCAATAAACCGATCGTGATGCTGCCGCAGACGATTGGGCCTCTCTGGCGGCCCTGGGAGCGCTGGGTAGTGCGCTGGTTACTTGGCCGCGTCTCGCAGATCTTGCTGCGCGATCCGACGTCGGCAGCACTGTTGGCGCAAATGGGCATTCCCGCGACTCGCTATACAGTGACACCCGACATCGCCTTCAGCTATACCCACGCCGACGCAACGGCGGCTCGGCAGGTGCTGGCCCGGTATGGCTTCAATTGGGAGCAACCCAAACCCTGTCTAGGCGTGACTCTAATCAACTGGCAAGCGCAACATCCGCTCTTTACCGACCAAACGCGCTACGAAGCCGCGGTCGCGGCGGCAATCCGCCACTTTGTGGAGCAACACGATGGGTATGCTGTGCTGTTTGCCCAAGTCTGCGGCCCCACGCCCGCCGATGATGATCGAGTGCCCGCTCGCCGCGTGCATGCACTGTTAACCGCAACACCCTGCGCTCACCGCGTCCTGCTCATCGATGAAGAAGTGCCCGCGGCTATCCTCAAAGCGGCTTATGGGCGCATGGATCTCTTCTTGGGCAGTCGGCTCCATTCCAACATCTTCGCGCTGACCGAAGAGGTCCCGGTCCTGGCGATCGCCTATCAGACCAAGACGGTGGGCGTGCTGCAAACCTTGGATCTGGCCCAGTGGGTCATTCCCATCGAAGCTACGACTGCCGAGCGACTCATTCCCCTGCTCGAGCAGTTGTGGGCGGAGCGAGCTACAGTCCACGCGCAGATCCAAACCCGCTTGCCGATCTTGCAGGCCGAGATCCGCCAGGCGATGGCGCGCTTACGGAGGAGCTGATGGCCCCCAGATCGCCCCTGCGCGTTTTGATGCTCGTTTCGAATTTTGCCATCACCAATGGCGTGCCACGCTATGTAGTGGAATTGAGTCGCGCCCTCGACAAACAGCGCATTACGCCTATCTTGGCCGCCTTATGGGATTACCACACCGGCTTCGATCAAGTCGGGTTGGCCCAATTGCGGAACGAAGGCTTCACGGCATTTATCGCTGCGGATTGGGACGAGGCCGCCCCCTATGCCAGTTGTCGTGCGGCGCTACAAGGGTTGTATCAACAGCTCTCAGCGCCGGTGGATATTGTCCATACGCATGGGGAATTTACAGACTTGGCTGCGCTCTTTTTACGCCGTCACGTACAGGCCAAATGGTTGGTGCGCACAGTCCACAATGAGATTGAATGGGCAAAGCGGCCGCTGTTTGGCCGGATCTTTCCCCAGTTGCTCTACCCTTGGACTTTTGATGCCGAATATGCAGTGGCGCAACAGGCCGTGCAAAACCTCGACTACCGACCATTAGCCCGCTGGTTGGGGCGGCGAGCCGTCCAAGTCGCCAATGCACTGAATCTGGAGCGCTTCACTAATCTACAGGTGGATCGTGCGGCCTTGCGGGCCAGCCTCGGCATCCCAGCGACGGCCACGGTCATTGGCACCGTCGGGCGACTCGTACCCCAAAAGGGGTATTACCACCTGATCCAGGCGGCGCGTACCCTACTCCCCCAACGGCCCGATACTTATTTTCTAATCATCGGTGATGGCATACTGGCCAACGAATTGCGCGCCCAAGCCGCAGCCACTGGCGTCAGCGAGCGGATTCTCTTCACCGGCGCCCGGGGGGATGTCGAAGCGCTCTATCAGGTGATGGATACGTTTGTTTCGTCTTCGTTGTGGGAGGGACTACCCACCGTGCTCATGGAGAGCATGGCGTCGAGGGTACCGGTGATTGCCACGGCTGTGGCTGGTAACCAAGAATTGGTGATCCACGAGCATACGGGGGTCTTGGTGCCGCCAGGTGATGCGGAAGCTTTGGCCGCAGCCATCTCCCGCATGATCGAGCAGCCAGCTTTGGCACAGCAACTGGCCCAACGAGCTCACCAACTGGTACACCAACGCTTTTCGATCACCTCAATCGCTCAGCAACAAGCTGATCTCTACGAACAGCTCGGGCGATCCACGGCGCTCAACGGCGGATGATGTGTAACCGTGCCTTGTGGTTGAAGATAAATTCATCCTGGCGGCCGGCAAAAAACTCATCGACTGCCAATTTGCAGCCCGGCCATTGATAATAATCATCCATTACCAGGATACCTCCTGGGACGAGATGGGGCACAATGCGCTCCAAACAGACCTTCACCGATTCGTACCAATCACAATCGATGTGGGCTAGGGCCACAGGCTCATTCACCTGCAGACTCTCTTCATATAACCCTTGCACAAAGTGAATCTGCGCCTGCTCTGGCTCGAAGCCGAACCGCTGAAACGTCTGGCGCACTTGGTCCAACAGGTCGGACTGATAACCATAATAGACACCACCCGCGATCCCCTCGGCTTGGCCACTATGGATCTGCTGATAGCGTTGTTGACCGGCTTCGCCATCTTGACTGGATGGTGGGGGGATCAAGCCGAACACGTCGTACAGGAATAATGGACGCGTTGGGGTTTTGGCCGCGGCCAAAACCAGCCCCGAACCACCAAGCGCGGTGCCGGTTTCGAGCAGATTCCCGGCAATTCCCCGGGCATCCAGGCTACGCACCGCATCATACAGGTCGAGCAAGGCAGCCGGGCCGAGAAAGCTCAGGCCGGTAGCGCGCACTTCTTTGATAAGACGTTGATGATGGGGGTTCTGGTAGCCAAGCACACCCAAGCGGAGGGTCGCCGCGAGCCGACGATAGACTCGTTTGAGCATAAACTTCCTCACGTAGCCAGCGTTTACAAAAGCAACGAGAGACTTGGTAGTACCAAGTCTCTCGTCATTATGAACCAGTTTGTCTCAAGTGCTAAATCTCAGCGGGGCGAAACATGGATACGCTTCTACCGCCAGCGAGATTCTGGCCGAACTTACTGGACAGGAATACCGTTGTAGTCTTCGGCGACTTGCCCAGCATCGGTGTTGGACTGCACACGAACCACAGCGATCAACTGGCTGCCAGCAGGGCCTTGGACAATTGCACCACCACCGAAGCCACCACCGGGATTCGATTCAGGGTTACCAAAGTTGAGCAGCAGATCGGCATTGCCAGTAGCCAATGTGGCATTGGTGTTCGCCTTGGCACCGGGTTGAATGGTCGGCAGGGTATGGGTACCAATCAATGTACCATTCTTGTCGCGATACTCAACAGTCACACCCGAGACGGGGGCGTCGCCGACGTTCTGAATGGCGATGAAGGCGCGTTGGTACTTACCAGATTGGAAATCAGCGTCGTTCGAGTAGCGGACGTAAGGCAGAGCCAACTTCGAGCTACCTTGCGCCTCACCCAACCAAGCGGTCCCTAACTTGTTCACAGCAGTATCACCAGGGAAGACCTTGGCGATCACAACCAAAGGTTGGTCACCAGTAATGGTCGCGGCACCGGTGAAGTCAGCCGGAACAGTATCGCAGGCCACGAAGCTGGACTTGGCCCCAGGAGCAATCGTGCGGGTGACGCTTTGCTCGACTGCCTGTTGCGAGGCATTCAAAACGCCCTTGTAAGTCACAGTCACAGAAGCAGGTGCATTACCATCGTTCTGGACAGCATACGAAGTGCGAGCGTCACCGAAGACATTGCACAAGGCGGTAGCAACCGAAACCTTGGTCGCGCCAGAAGTGACACCTTCAAAGGCGTAGGTCCCAACACCAACGGTTTGTTGTTCAATGGACGAACCGACGATGTTTGCCGGGGTCGAAGTGCCCGAGCGGACAGCGGTGACGCGCACCGAGCCGTTGAACGAGGCAGGCAGGCCAGGCAGTGTGCCCATATCATAGTACTTGGCAGCACCCACCGGGAGATTCGTTTCGGTCACGTTGATCGTGGCGCCCTCGACGGGAATGAATTCCAACGTCAGATCCACGGCATTGCTCGGATCAGCATTCTGGATCGAGAAGACCGAGTTGTAGCCGAAGGTGTTCTTCAACACGGTGGCCAACAGAACACTGGAGCTGGCGCTGCTGAAGCCATTCGAGAGCGGGCGATTCTTGACCAAAGTGGTCGAGCTAGGTTGGGCAATCTGCACCAAGGTGGCCACAATCGGCTGATTGGCCGAGAGGACAGCGGAGCCCTTGAAGCCAGCCGGCAGTGCTTCATCACCAGTCAAACCACCAACGAAGAGCGAAGTACCAGCGCCTGGAGGCAGCGGATCCGGCACGACGGCAATAGAGGTGTTCGACTTTTCGTTATAAAAATTGAATTGTACTTGAGCCGCAGCCGTTCCTACATTCTGGTAGGTGATCGAAGTAGCAAATGGAGTACCATAGGCTACTTGAGCTGACGCTAGTTGCGTTGAGGCCAACAACATGAGCCCACCAACGAGGGCTCCCATTTTGAGGCGTCGCATAATAGAAATCCTTTCTGAAACGAGCTTACTTGACTTGAACAAACTTGGTTCACCCAACATTACAAAATTAACGTGTTTTACCAACTGTTGCGCTTTAGGCCCAACAATCTGGGCAAAATTTAGCATAAATACTTGGTGGTTACAATACCCCGTTCGTAGTACTTCCCAGTGGTAGAGGGTAGTTATTTTAGGGTAGCTCCCTTCTTCCATTTGTGGTATTGCGTCTCAACCCATTCAGTTTATAATAAGGTCAAATCTTGAGTTGACAGTCTATCAATGGGCTGCGCTTATCATTTGACTAAGACAGTAAGGAATCTAATCGAGACCCGAAATCGGCTGAGCTCATGCAAGCCATCTCCGGCAAATGGATAGCTTGTCAAGAGCGGTCGAATACGAGGCTGAGAGCATGGAGATCGCGGTATATGCGTAATTGGACTATTCTTTATCGAGTTGGTATTGGAATACTCTTTGGGCTTTTATTGTTGGTTGCCTGTCAATCGGATGATACACCGGAAACGGCGACGCCGACCGCTGCCCCACCCTCGGCGCAAACAAGCCCGCTTTCGGCGCAGACAAGCCCATTAGCGGCAGTAAGCCCCCTTGCGGCACCCATAGAGGTTGCGGATGGAAAGTCGGCCCTAGCTGGCTGGCTAGTGGTGCAATCCACCAATGAGCCGCTGCAACGCGAGATCATCCGCCTAGCTGCGATCTATTGCCCTGAAGAGTTAGCCGATGGGGAGGATCTTACCGAATCATGCGTCTGGGGGTTAGACAATGCCAACAGCCCTTCTACCTTTAGCGATGATACCGGTTTCTTCCAGTTTGATGATCTTACTCCTGGCCGATATGTGGTGATGGTGGGCGATATCATGGGAAGGTATGCCTTTGTTGAAGATGAGGAAGACAAGCCGATCGTCTTCGAAACGGTCGCCAATGAGGTCTTAAACATCGGGTTATTACCGGTTGCCTATGAACCCTACTAAACACGGCAACGGCTAGATGATGGAGTTAATCCCAGAGACAGCGCGCATCCTCGTTGCCTTGGTGGTGATGTTATGGTTGCCCGGCCAGACGTTGATCATGGTGAGCCGCACAGGCTCGGTTTGGCCGGGGCTTCAACAACCAGTTGTCGCGGTGGGCTTGAGTATTGCCTGCTACCCAGTGCTCTTTTACGGACTGCGCTGGGTAGCCTTGCCGATATCCTGGCTGCCACTGATTTCATGGCTCGGTTTTGCTGGTTGCGCCCTTTGGCTGGGATGGGCTCAAAGGCAGCGCCGCACCGGACAAAAATGGAGCACGCTCGAATGGATTGCCCTGGGCGTGATCGGGCTCACCCTCTTTACGCGCTTTTGGATCCCAACCCAATGGGCCTATCCCGCGTGGTCGGACTCACTGCATCATGTGTTGCTGACCCAACTCACGCATGACCAAGGGCGGCTTCCGCATTCGCTCGATCCTTATTTCCCCGTCAGCGTCGATATGTACCACCTGGGCTTGTATGCCCTGAGCGCAACCTTGCAATGGCTTGCACAAGTACCCGCGCATACAGCCCTGTTTTGGATGGCCCAAGCCCTGAATGGCCTGGGCGGCCTGGGAGTCTACCTGCTATTGGCTCGGTGTGTAGGGCAAGTGGGGGGGCTGATCGGATTGCTGGTGGTGGGCATTTTCTCCTTTCAACCCGCCTTTTACGTCAATTGGGGGCGATTTACCCAAGTAGCGAGCCAGGCCCTGCTACTGATCGCCTGGGTGATGACCTTGGTTACCTTGCAAGCATTTGCGCGTTCGGCGGTCGAGCCTACTACTTCGTCACGGAGCCAGCGCTTTGCCTTTGTCTGCTTTAGCGCCTTGCTGACTGCCGGTGTCTTTTTGCTGCATTTTCGGGTGGCGGCCTTTTATCTGCCGGCATTGGCCTTAGTCTTGCTTGCCGCTTTCTGGCGGTATCGGTCGCCCGGCCAGTGGCGGGCACTGCTGATTGGCACCATCAGCATCGGGCTACTCTCCTTATTACTCATCATCCCGACCCTGTGGGCGGCGATCCGGACCTATTTGGCCACCTTAAATTTCACGGCGGATGTAGCAGCCAGTGACCCAGCTACTCGTGCCCAAAGTGTCCAAGCATATTATGCTTTTCCCTGGGATAGCTTCTTTACACTCGGTGCCCCAAGCTGGTTATGGCTCCTCGCTGGTGGAGCAACACTTATAGGGCTTTGGCGGCGTCAACCACTCACCCTCTTTGCGCTGGTGTGGATGATCTTGCTGGTGCTCGAAGGATTAACTTATCTCACGGGCATCTCCTGGTTGATGTTTACCAACCTGGGGGCGATTCTGATCTTGCTCTATTTGCCCCTAGGCTTGTTGATTGGAGTCGGAGCCCAGCAGCTGATCCAGCAATGGCCCTCGTTGCAGCACGGCTGGCTGGCTCGCGGCTTACTCGGGGGATTGTTGCTCGTGTCACTACCCTCAGCGTCCCAGCGGATGCAAGAGATTGAGCCCTATCGTTTCTTTGTCACCGATGCCGATGTGCAAGCCATGGCCTGGATCAATGCCAACTTGCCGGAAGATGCCCAGTTTGCCGTCAACACAGAATTTTGGCTACCCAATGTCCCCCATGGAACTGATGCTGGCTATTGGTTGCCTTATTTCACCAATCGCACAACCACGGCAGGGGTGATGATTATGGGCGGCGAATATCTACGCCAGGTAGCAGCGTGGTCAACCGCCGCGGAAGCCCTGGAGGAAGATCTCACTGCTGTACAAAATTTGCGCGCCGCGGGTGTTGACTATATCTATATTGGAGCTCGGGGTGATTTTGCCGGACCCGGTTTGCAACTGGAGCAGTTGCGTCAATCGCCGGAATTGACGCTCCTCTACGAACACGATGGTGTAGCAATATTGCAAATCAACCCCTGACTCTATTACACTTAATTCTAACCTAAAATTCTGCGCCACTCTCCGTGTTGCTTTATTGACAGTTACCTAGCCACATAGGAAAACCTCATGAGCAGTCAACCCAAGACGACCATTCTCATTGTCGATGATGAATCGCGGATGGTACGCTTCGTCAAAATGAACCTGGATCTAGAAGGCTATATCACGCTGGAAGCCAACAACGGATTACAGGCGCTGGAAAAAGTGCGCGATCACAATCCCGACTTGGTTTTATTGGATGTTGAAATGCCCGGCCTCGACGGCTTCGAGACGCTTAAGCGTTTGCGCGAGATCAGCGACGCAGCTGTGATCATGCTGACCGTACGCTCAGAAGAAGAAGCTCGTATCAAGGGCTTGGATCTCGGTGCAGATGATTATGTGACCAAACCCTTTAGCCCGCGCGAACTCTCGAGCCGCATTCGTGCCGTGTTACGCCGGTTTGAACATACCAGCCGTCCTGATCGGCAGCTCATCAAGATCGATGATCGCCTACAGGTGGACCTCCAACGACGAGATGTGATCGTGAATGGGGAGCGCTTGAGCCTACGACCCACTGAATATCGCCTGCTCTATCATCTGATCCAAAATGCGGGCTGGGTTGTGCCCCACGAAACGCTGCTCACCAAAGTTTGGGGACACGAATACATCGACGACAACCATCTATTGCGGCTCTATATTACTTACCTGCGCAAAAAGATCGAAGCTGACCCGGCGAATCCCCAGTACATCTTTACCGAACGCGGGCTAGGCTATCGCTTTGTGGATTTTAAACAAGCTGAAGAGTAGCAGTAGGTCGGCAAGTGCTTTGAAGATGTCCCCAACTTGCCATTCACTTATTTGCCTTCTCCTGGCTTATTGTTGACTATAACTATACAGATTTGAAATAACTACCTTTTTGCGGTATCATTAACGATTGGTGTCAACTAGGCACCAATCGTTTTATTTTACACGCCACGGGACTAAGTTGGTGGGTGCTGCGTAGCCTCGCTTCGCAGTCAGCAACTTGGAGCGAACGGGGCGGAAGTAATAACCCAGCATGACTTATACTGAGCCTAAGGCTTGTGTAAGTCCTACCCAGTAAGGAGTAATTTATGTCCGTCGTTTCCATGAAAGAATTGCTGGAGGCCGGTGTTCACTTTGGCCACCGCACACGCCGCTGGAATCCCAAGATGCGGCCCTTTATCTTTACTGAGCGCAGCGGTGTGCACATCATCGACCTGCAACAGACCATGCTGCGGCTCAATGAGTATGCCGCCCTCGTGCGTGATACTGTGGCCCGCAATGGCACCGTGCTCTTCGTCGGGACCAAGCGCCAAGCCCAAGCTGCCATTCAGCAAGAGGCGGAACGCTGTGGGATGCCGTACATCAATGACCGCTGGCTCGGTGGTACCCTGACCAACTGGGTTACCATTAAGCAGCGCATCGACCACCTGCTGCAGTTGGAGCGGCGGATGGATGCCGGCGAATTTAATGTGCTGACCAAGAAAGAGCGCCTCAACATCCAACGTGAGATCGACAAACTCAATCGGCGGATTGGTGGTCTGAAGACCATGCCCAAGCTGCCCAATTTGGTTTTTGTGGTCGATACCAATGTGGAAGATCTCGCGGTGATCGAAGCGAACAAGCTGAAGATCCCCGTGATGGCAATGGTTGATACCAACAGCAACCCCGACTTGGTAGATTATGCGATTCCCAGCAACGACGATGCGATCCGGGCGGTCAAATTGATCGTCAGCGTGATTGCCGATGCAGCGGAAGAAGGACAACGCATCCGCGAAGTCGACATGGTCGAGACCGGGCAAGTGGGTCAGGCCGAATTGGCTGAGATGGAACAATATCTTGGCCCCAGCACCTTGGCCAAACTGCAAGCGACTGAAGAGTTCGAGGAAGAAGTCGATGATCTGGCCGAGGAAGATGACTTGCTGGATGTGGAAGAAGAATTTGTGGAAGAAGATATCTAGGTAGCATGTTTGGCTGGCTTGTCGATGGCTTGTTTATGAGCCGTCGACAAGTGCAGCCTTTTGTTCCACTTCGCACGATTGTTCGTAGCGAATGGTCAACCTCTGAATTTAGAGAATAGCGAAATAATGCTTACGCGCTTCGCAGCTTTATCAGCGCTTGTGGTCGCTCAGCTGGTCTGCGTAAGCTCGATACAACTGAGGAGATAAAAATGGCTGGTGTAACCGCCCAAATGGTGAAGGAACTGCGCACTGCTACCGGTGCAGGTATCAATGATTGCAAAAATGCCCTGGAAGCAGTCAACGGTGATTTTGAACAGGCCGTTGAAATCCTGCGCAAAAAGGGGTTGGCGAGCGCAGCCAAAAAGGCATCTCGCGATACCCGTGAGGGCCTGATTGGCCATTATGTGCACTTTGGGGGTAAGGCCGCGGCCATGGTGGAGCTCAACTGCGAGACCGACTTTGTCGCCCGCACTGAACAATTTGTGCAACTCAGCCGTGACCTGGCGATGCACGTGGTCGCTGCCCGGCCGCAATGGCTCAATCGCGAAGAAGTGCCTGCAGAAGCCGTGGAAAAAGAAAAAGCCATCTACGCCGAACAAATGGCGAACAGTGGCAAGCCGCCCCAGGTCATTGAGAAGATCGTCGAAGGCAAATTAGATAAATGGTACAGCGAAGTCTGTTTGCTTGAACAACCATTTGTGAAAGATCCCGACCGCAAGGTGCAAGATCTGTTGATCGATGCGGTCGCTGCTTTAGGTGAAAACATTCGGGTGAGTAGGTTTGCCCGATTAGAAATCGGCGGATAACAAACGAATGCCCAGCCAATCGGCTGGGCATTCGTTTGTGTAGCCAAAGACAACGCAAGAGCGGGGGAACCGGCTCGCTTGAGTACATAGCGAGAACACCTGCTTGGACAACTGCGCTTATGATAGTAAAAGAGGGTTACTCATGGCAGAATTAAAGTTTCGGCGGATCTTGCTCAAACTGGGCGGCGAGGCATTGGCAGGGGAGGGAGGATTTGGCATCAACCCCAGCTTGGCAGACTTTGTCGCGCAAAAGGTCGTACGCATTATTGATATGGGTATTCAAGTGGCGCTCGTAGTTGGGGGTGGCAACCTCTGGCGCGGGACGCAAGACGGAATAGCCCATGGCATGGAACGAGTGACCGCCGATCACATGGGGAT
>CAZMRA010000120.1:0-14242 GCA_964568485.1 uncultured Caldilineaceae bacterium
TCCCGAGCGACGCGCTGCAACAATCCCCTGATACCCTCAGCAGTATTACCGAAAGGGGTATCGAAAGCTTGAGCATTTTGGCCCGACCTACTGGTCTGGTGATCATGATCAACGGCGAAGCGTTGCCATATCTGCGTTCGACCGATGAGGAGCAATTGCTGCGAACGATCGAACTCCTGTTGCAAGTGGCAGGTGGCGATGAAGCTGCGCAGATGGGTGGTCTGATCCGGCAAATCGTACCCGCGCTTTGGCGGCAAGGGCTACGGCTGAGCGTCAACTTCCCGGCATAATCTGGCATCATCTCGACAAAGTACAAGGGGCGCCACCTGCTTTCGTGCTTGCGGCGCCCCTTATTTGTGGGAAGAATTTGTAGCGAACAGACTAGCTTTGCCAAAGAAAACGCCCCGACCGTATGGTCGGGGCGTTTTCCGTTGTGTGGTCCGGTAGCACCACGTTTAGAGGACGAGCCCCCGAGGTGATGCTACCGGACGCTGACTACTATACTCCATGAGCATCACCTCCTTCTTTATTCAGGATAGCATTTTCAGGCTGGGCCCTGGTTGCATCGCGGGTCATAAACCAAGGGATACAATCGTTTTTCGGCCTAGCTGATTATAGTATGACACAGCTCGATCGCTTTGTCAAATGGTTATTTCTAGAAGAATTCTCGGCATTCCCCGTAGCTTGCAGAGATTTCGGCCCTCCAAGCCACGCTAGGCGCTCTTTTTCTCCATTCCGCCACTTAAACTGCAGCTAAGTGTTGGAATTAATTCTAAGTAACAAATTCAAATTAGCCACGGCAAGAAGTAAGAGGCCAGCCCCAAAAAGAGCAAAAAGCCTAGACTATCGGTGGTTGCCGTCACAAAAACACCTGAGGCCAAAGCAGGGTCGACCCGCAACCACTTTAGGATCATCGGTACGGATACGCCCGCCACGGCTGCCACCAAAAAATTGCCGACCATCGCCAGCCCGATCACCGCCCCCAGCATGGGGTTGCCTTTCCAGAGCCAAGCCATCGTGCCAACCAATACCCCCAACACCAGACCGTGCAGCAGACCGATCAACAATTCATGCGCCAAGGCGGACCACGTATCGGAACGGTCGACCTCGCCCAGCGCCAACGAGCGAACGATGATCGTCATGGTCTGGGTGCCTGCGTTGCCACCTTGCCCAGCCACAATCGGCATAAAGATAGCCAACAGTGCCGCCTGGGCAATGGTTGATTCAAAGGCCGAAACCACGCTCGAAGCCAGAAATGCCGTGCCCATATTGATCAGCAGCCAGGGCAAGCGATTGCGTACCGACTCGGGAATCGGGCTGAAGATTTCTGAATTCTCGCTCACTTGCGCTAGCCGATACAGATCTTCCGTGGCTTCAGCCTCGATCACATCCACCACATCATCCACGGTGATGATGCCGACTAGTTTCTCTTCGTTATCCACCACTGGCACACCCAGCAGATCGTAGTGGGAGAGAATCTGCGCCACCTCTTCTTGATCCATGTCCACGCGCACAGTAATAACCTCGCGCTGCATGATCTCATCGACGGTTTGCGTCAATTCGGCTAAAATCAGCGAGCGGAGGTTAACCACCCCAATCAGCCGACCATAGCGATCCAAAACGTAAAGATAGAAGATTTCACTAGCATCGCTATAATTTTGTTTGACAAAGGTAAAGGCTTCACCCACCGTCATCTGGCGGCGCAGTGAAGGTGGTGGCAAATTCATAATGCCACCGGCCGTCTCGGGCGGGTAGGCCAATAGTTGAGTCACCGGCCCGGCCTCATCCATCTGCTCCAGGACTTCGGCAGCCTCGGTCGGTTCCAACTCGCTGAGCAAATCGGCCGCGGCGTCGGGCTCCATTTCATCCAGCACATCGGCCAGCTCAGCTACATCCAAGTGCTGGGCCACATCGGCCATATCGGCTTGATCCAGCTGCTCGAAGACTTCGGCCAATTCTGGGGGATGTAACCGTTCAACCAGTTGCGCCTGTTGGTCAGCCTCTAGCCAAGTGAGCAACTCGGCCTGGTCGGCCGGATGTAACTCCCGCAGATATTCGGCCGCGCCAACCCAATCTTCTTGTTGGATCAGCGTTGTGACACGAGCTACGCTGTCGTTGATGTTGATCGGATCAACCATACCCACCTCCCTAAATCAGCAAATTTGTAATTATGCGCGGTCAGAGAGCAGCTTTGGGATGCCCATCACGCGCGTTCTCCAGGGCTTGACACCCAAAGGCGGCAAGCCAGCTGAGCAAGCGTAGCAAGGTGAATAGTGAGGCGGGATCAAAAAAGCCAGTGATCTGTGATCACTGGCCTAGAGGGTGAAGGAGAAGATCGAGCGGCGGCAGCAGGCCTGCCTACCCGATGTGAAGCTTACAGGTGAACAAACCAACTGCGACCGCAACAATCCGCCTGCTCACCCCTGGTTGCGACCACGCCGCGCCTACCAGTTGCCCACAGAGCTTGCTCGTTGCGAAACGTATGAAGGTGTTCTATGTCACCTTGTTTGTCGATAGTAAAGTAGCCCAGCAAACTGGGCGGTTTACTATCGGATTCGGGCTGGTTCTCAGCCCCAGTTGATACTGAAATTGTTGTATTCATCGTACCTAAGGACTTATGCAAACACGGCTAAAATCTGGCTTCTGAACGATATTTTCTCTTGAACTACGCTTCGGTGCAGCATAAGTCGTATATCCTATGAACTGGGCGATCAGGATTTTAGTTCCCCGTTCGCAAGCCCAAGAATAACACCAGACAGGGGCTTTGTCAATCGGTTTGCCACCCATTTTTTGCTTACAATTTTGCCAATAACTGGCTACGGCGAAAGGTGCGTGAACTGAGCAAAAAGAGCAATCCATTGACCAGCCAAAGGACCAACCCGAGCAAAGCGACAAACCCCACATGGAAATAGAATAGCCCTGAAATCTGGCCAATCATCAGCGCAATCACAGGTAGGACCACCAGCCCGCCGAGTTGATAAGCCTCTTGAAAAGTGTTGACCCGCGCCGAAACCAAAACGGTTGCACCGAGGCTAAGTCCGGCAACTGCCGGTGCCACCCAAAACACCAAGAGTAGCCACATCGCATTGGGAAAGAAGAGACGCCCGACGATGGGCCAAGCTGTTGCATTGACTATCACAGCGTAGAAAATAAATCCGCCAAAGGCAATCCCAACCCCAGCCAGCCAACTAGCCAATACTTTGCCCAACAACAACTCGCGTTCGGTCGTTGGGCTGTAGAGCAGTGCTTCTAAGGTTTTGCGCTCCTTTTCCCCGGCAAAGCTGTCGGCCGCCAATACGCTAGAAACCATCAGCGGCAGGATCAGGTAAAGCGGGGCAAAGAGGTAGGTCAGGGCAAGGACAACCACTGCCTGCTCCGGGGTGTAATCTGCCAGTTCGGCTTGTAACGCAGTTGGCATTTGCCCCAATACGGCGAGCAGGTCATCGAAGTCATTCGTGGGCAGCTGAATCTCTGCATTTTGCAAAATCTGGGGGATCAGGGTCACCGCCGCGGGCAGCAGCCCGATGAGGATCAACGGCACGATGATCATCGGCAAGACAACCGCGCGGCTCTTGAGTGCGACCCGCAGATCTTTGCGCATGATGGCCCGAATGGCCCGCCAATTCATCGCAACCCCTCCTGATTCTGCAATGCTAAATAGACTTCTTCCAAGTTGGGGGTGACCGGGGTCACGCCGTAGATGGCGATCTCTGCGCCCACCAGAATGGTAATCAACTTGGGGATGTCGGTTTGTGGGATCCCCTGAATAGTTAAGTGGCCTGGCTCCCCAGTGGCCTGTTCAATGATGTGGGCTGGCCAGTACGGTGAGAGCAGGGCAGGCAGCGCGGCCACTTGGCTAGGCTCAACCACCAAAGCAGTGCGTTGGCTGCGCCCATACTGCTGCGCCAATTCGGCTGGCGTGCCCAGTGCCAAGAGTCTCCCTTGCGCCAAGACCGCAACGCGATCACAGAGGCGCTGGGCTTCCACCAGATTATGGGTGCAGAGAAAGATGGTGCGCCCTTCCTCGCGACTCAGGCGGGTGATCAGCCGGTGAACGTCGAGCGTGGCCACCGGGTCGAGCGCACTGGTTGGTTCATCCAAAAAGAGGATTTCTGGATCATGGATCAAGGTGCGTGCCAGGGCCATGCGCTGCCGCATTCCTTTGCTATAGGTACCAATCGGCGCGTTGGCCCGGTCGGCCAGATCAAACGTCGCGAGCAAGGCCTGAATCCGCGGCTCGATCTGATCAGACGGTACACCGAAGAGATCGGCGGCGAAGCGCAAACTTTCCACGGCGTTCAGCCGCTCGTCGACCGCGGGCGTTTCGGTCAATACACCAGTGCGGCGGCGCACAGCCGGACCATCCACAAGTGGATCCAGCCCGAAGACGCGCACCTGGCCGCTGCTCGGTGGCAGAATGCCATTGAGCAAACGGATCGTGGTGGTCTTGCCGGCTCCATTGTGGCCCAAAAAGCCAAAGATTTCACCGCGTCGAATGGTCAACGTCAACTGATCTACTGCGCAACGCTCACCAAAACGCCGCGTCAGCGCCTCGGTAACGATCACAACATCTGACAAATCAGCAGAAGCGTTCGAGCCCCTGCTCGTCTCATTGGACAATGAGCGCCCCATACGTTACTCACTCACCGCCGCGACGAACTGGCCAGCCTCCATAATGCTGACTTCGCTGCCATCCAAACGGCGCCCCGTGACATTCATGGTGGGCGTGCCAATCATAAAATCCACATGCGTATCCGACAGGTTGACCCCCAATTCAGTCAGCTCTTCTTCGGAACGCTCGTCACCCCGCTCGATGCAAGAAGGATAGGCTTCACCAAAGGCCATGTGGCAGGCCGCATTCTCATCGAACAGGGTCTCGAAGAAGGTGAGACCACTCTGGTAGACCGGCGAGCTCACATCGACCAGCGAGATTTCACCCAGCCGTTTGGCCCCGCGGATGGCAAAAAATTGTTCCAAAATTTCCCGCCCATCTGCCGCATCAAACTCCACGACTTCGCCATCCTCAAAGCGGAAATAGGCATCATCCACGCGGCGCTCGAAGGGGAAGGCCGGCCGCGAGGTGCGAACATAGCCATGCGTGCGCTCGTTGTGCGGCGCGGTGAAAATCTCTTCGGTGGGCATGTTGGGCAAAAAGCGTACGCCTTGCGGCGTGGTGGAAGAAGCCGCCAACCAGACCGGATAATCGGTCAGCCCCACGTGGAGATCGGTGGCCGGTTTGCCATCGGGCCCTGGGGTGGGATCAAAGAAGTGCAACGAGCGAATGCCTTCCTTGGCCATAAATTGGGTGATGCGCTGCAAACGCTGGTCATGTTCTTGCCAAGCCGCGACTGGATCAGGCTGATCAGCCCGCACGGTGTGCAGGATCACCTCCCACAATTGCGCTATCGCTTGGTCGACCGGTAGATCGGGGAAGACTTTCTGGGCCCAAGCGGGCGTTGGCACCCCGGCGACGCACCATTGGATCTGATTCGCCATCTGGGCTTGCATATAATAGCGCAACTTCTGCACGCGATTTTGTGAAATGCGACGCAGAGGAGCAGGGTCAAGATCATCGAAGAGATCGGGAAACTCGGGCCCGACCAAAGCGATGCGTGCCCACTGTTCGTCGACCATTTCATGGTGGCGCTCGACCTCATAATTGGGCAAAAAGTCGAGATAATCTGGATTGCTATGCAGGACGCGGGCACGCGTGAGTGGTGCATCCATCCAATCGACATGGACATAGCGAGCCCCCGCGCGATAGGCGGCAGCAGCAACCAACCGGATAAAATCGGCATGGGCCAATTCACCACCTAGTCGCAGAGATTGGCCAGGTTGAACATTTGCCCCAATGCGCACCAATAAATCAGCATAGCGTTCTTGTTGGGCGAGAAAATCCATAAGTGTGACTCCTAGCTTTGCTTCAAAGGGATACAACCGGTCTAGCCAGGAGGCGAGCGCCGGTATTCCAAACACAGGGGGAACCCCTTGTGCAGGCTCATGATTATATCTTATGAGGGTACAAGCTTGACAGTTTGGCCCGAAATCAATATACTTTTGCGTAGACATGGCCCACTAGCTCAACTGGCAGAGCAAGTGACTCTTAATCACTGGGTTCTAGGTTCAAATCCTAGGTGGGTCACACTTCATGCGACATATACCGCATCCTTAAAGGAGTCCTTTGCAGATTGTGGAATCATCCGCAAATGCAAGGGGCTTTTTCTTTTGGCGCAAAGCATCTCCTTGACCTCCCTCTGACTAATGATAAGAAGTTCAGGCCTTTTGGGAAATGAATCACTGACACTTGAAGGATAAAGCGCGAAGCTTGGAACTGGACCGCCATTGGGGCGAAGACCATAATACGAAATGGACACATCGAATGAAACCGATTCCTACGCCATCGGGCGAGGTCGCTTGGCAAGCTTTGCAGGCAATCGTGCGTGAACGCAGTGTGCTGGCCGCGCTAGAGGCGATTCACCAAGGCTTGGGGGATATCTTTCAACTGCCCCTGCCCGGTTTTCAGTCGGTAATGTTGGTGGGACCCGAGGCCAATCGCTTGGTGTTGGTGGAAGAACGCGAACAGTTACTGTGGCGATCTGAGGGTGATCCGGTTACCAATTTGTTGCGCCATGGCGTTTTGGTGGTCGATGGAGAAGCCCATGATAGCCTGCGCCGCATGATGAATCCTGCACTGCATCGCAAGATGATCACCGGTTACGTCGATACAATGTGGCAAGCGACCGACCAGATCAGCGACCAGTGGGCCGACGGTGCTACCCTCGATATGCTGGCCGAGATGCGCAAGATCGCCCTGTTGATCTTGACCGACACTTTATTTCGAGCCGATTTTACCCCGCACATCCAGCCCCTTTGGCATAGCATTTTACGCACCATTCAATATATCTCGCCCGGACCTTGGCTAGTATGGCCCGGTGTGCCTCGCCCCGGCTATCAACGGGCACTGCAGCAGATGGATCAATATCTGTTCGAGTTGATTGCCCAGCGGCGGGCCAACTTAGGCGAACCGGATGATCTGCTGGGCGGGCTGATTGCCGCCGGACTGAGCGATGATCTGATCCGCGATCAGCTGCTGACGATGTTTATTGCCGGGCATGATACCAGCACCGCTTTGCTGGCTTGGGCATTGTATCTGCTGGCCAAACATCCTGAGGCCCAGGCCCGTGCCCGCGCCGAAGTTGACCAGGTGCTCGGCGGCCGCCAGCCCACCCTAGAGGACAGCAGTCAACTCCAATACCTCGACCAAGTTGCCAAAGAGACCTTGCGCCTCTACCCGCCGATTCACTTGGGTTCCCGCATTGCGGCCCAAGAGATTGAATTTCAAGGCTATCGAATTCCAGCCGGAACGCGCGTCCTCTATTCGATCTTTCTTTCACAACGCCATCCCGACTATTGGCCCGATGCACACCGCTTCGATCCAGAGCGCTTTGCGCCAGAAGTAGCGCGGCAACGGCCACCCTATGTCTACCTACCTTTTGGCGGCGGAGCCCGAAATTGTATCGGCGCGGCCTTTGCTCAAGTCGAAGCGAAAATTGTATTGGCGCGCCTGCTGCAAAACTATGAGCTGGTTTTGGCCGATGAGCATGTGCGGATGCGCATGGGCGCCACCCTCGAACCTCACCCCGGCGTGCGCCTCGTTGTCCGTCGCCGTTTGTCCAGTCGCCCTCACCCGGCGTAATATCGCCCCTTCCAGTTGACCTTTTGCCCCTGCCAGCGACGATAGAGTGCGCTGAGCCCTAGGGTCATCACGCCCCATGCGGCGAGCGGCGTGGTCAGCACTTCGAGCAGCGAACGGCGCAGATAGCACGTGCTGATCCCACGCAACACAGCCAGCCACAGGATGGTCACCCAAGACAGCCATCGCTGCTGGCCAGTCCACAACCGAACAAAGGGATTGACAAAGAGCGCGCCATAGCCCCAGGCAAAGGGGATGGCCCAAGCGAGCGTATGACGATTGAGGCTAGAATTGTCGAGGCCGTGCAGCAAGCTGCGCGAGAAGCCCGTCCACACTTCTTGCGCGCTGCGATACATGCGACAACTGAGCAGCTCGCGACCATCCACCAGCGCGACCTTGTAGCCATGGCGCCGGTAGGATTTGGCCAGGGCAAAGTCGTCGAGCGTTTCGTGACGAATGGCGGCATGACCACCAGTTTGGCGATAGGCCATGGCCTGGGTCAAGAGATATTGCCCATTGGCAGCTGTGTGTGTCCCTTCACTCCGGCTGATGGCCCGAAAATTCAAGCCGATGAGGGGCAAGAAGTCGATGATGAAAGAGACGAGAATACGCTCACTCCAGGTGTGCGTCTCTTGCTTGGGGAAGGCGCTGAGCAGATCCGCGTCGAGCGCCAACCCATGGGCGACGCCCAAGGCAACGCTATGGGGCGTGTGTTGCGTATCGGCATCGGTGAAGAGCAGCCACCCCCCACGCGCTTGCGCGGCCAAACGGTGACAGGCATAGCTCTTGCCATTCCAGCCGGCGGGCAACTGCTCATCGGCGTGAATCACCCGAAGCGCCGGATAGCGCTTGGCGAGCTGCTCGAGTTGCGCACGCGTCCCATCCTGCGAACCATCATTCAACACGATGACCTCGTAATTAGGGTAGGTCTGCGCCATGAGAGAGGTGACACAAGCGGTGATCGTCAATGCTTCGTTGCGCGCTGGCACCAACACACTGACCAGTGGATAGTGGGTGAGCGGCTGTTGCGCTTGCCGCCGGGCCTGCCGCAAAAACTGCAGATTGGCGAGCAAGCGCACGGTGAGCACCGCCAGGATGGTGAGGGTCGCCAACTGCGAGCAGAGGCGGGATAGTGAGCGCATCATTTAGCGGAGCAGCGGATTTCGTTGATGGAGCAATTCATCGAGTTTCTGAATACCAGCTTGCAAGGTATCGCCCAAGTACTCGCCGGGAGTTTCGGCAATCAAGTCCGGATGTTCTAGATAAGCCCGGCCGCCGTAACAAACCAAGGTCGTTTCACCTGCGCTGGCTTCGCTTAACCACCGCGGCCATTCGACCAATGCCTTGGCTGATGCTTCCATCATCGCCACAAAGAGAAGAATGGAAGAATTTTGCTCCTCGAGGAAGCCCGCCAAATCCGCCAGAGGCACGGTCTGCCCCAAGTAGAGCACGGGCCAACGCAAACGCCGCAACAAGGCACCCAACATCAATAAGCTGCCCTCATGCAGCTCCCCAGGCGCACAAGCGAGCACCACGGGATTGATGGCATAGGCGGGTGGGCCGACCCGCATCCAGGTCAAAAGAACGTTGCGCAGATGATTGGTGGCCAGATGTTCGGTGGCTACATCCAACCGGCCTTGCTCCCATTCAACGCCCACATCGTGCAGGGTAGGGCCAATCACGTCGAGGATCAGCGATTCCAGCGGGTAGATGATTTGCGCCTCGCCAATCACCCGATCCGCTTCGTCGATGTGGTGTTGTTTCAGCGCGTCCAAAAGGCGCTGGTGAAATGAGGCGAGCGATGGTGCGTCGGGCGCGACCATGCGCGCCATCAGGGCGGAAGATGCGCCCGCAGTCGGCGTAAAGGCGCCCTCTTGTTCGGCCCGTTGTAATGAGCGAATGGCGTGGCTAACCTGCATTCCTTCATCAACGCGCACTTTCACCCACTGCAAGCGCAGGACATCTTCCAACGAATAAAGGCGATGCCCGCCGCTGGTGCGTGTAGCGTTGGGAAAGCCGTATCGTCGCTCCCAAACCCGCAACGTAGCTTCCAGGATGTTGGTCATTTTTGAAACTGCACCAATGTTGAACATAAAAATTCTCTAACTAGCGCGATCCTTTAAAATCGGTCTATAAAATTGCCCGTAAGCATACCAAATGCTCCGTACTTGGGCGTACGCCCACAACTTGATTGCATAGTAATTGTACAATTTGTGCAAGCGACTACAGATGGTCGGGAATTTTAGTTGATAGTATAGCAGCTATTGTAACACATAACTGTAAATTTGTCCCCATATCCCCACCAATATCTAGACAATACTTGTTCATTTATTAACCAATATATTGACAACAAAGGATTACCCCTCTATACTCTGTCCAGATTTATTGGACAAACCCTGAACCGGTTCTTGCTCATCTTTCGTTTAGCACTTCTTTCTCATCATTACACGGGGTGAAAAAATGGCAATAAACACAACTGCTTGGGAGCATCGCTTGTTGGCGTGGGCGCACGAAGCATTGGCAAGCCCCGTCGTTGTAAGTAGTCAAACGGCACTGGATGATGGCGCATTGCGCAACGCCTACGCCTATTGCCAGCAGGTTACGCGCATGAACAGCCGCACATTTTTTATGGCCAGCAATCTGCTCTCTGGACAAAAACGCCAGGCAGTGCGCGCTTTGTACGCCTTTTGTCGAACCACGGACGATTTGGTGGATAAGGCGCAGGCGAATAGGGATGTAGAAGGGATGCTGGCCGATTGGCGCGTGCGTCTGACCGCCCATCACCCATCGGAGTATGATCCGATACCGCTAGCGTGGGCCGATACCCAGCGGCGCTATGGAATTCCGCGCGGGTATGCCGACCAGTTGATCGACGGCATCACGCGCGATCTGCACCAAAACCGTTACGAAACCTTTGCCGAGCTCACCGAATATTGTTACGGTGTGGCCTCTACCGTCGGACTGATGTCGATGCACATCATCGGTTTCTACACGAAAGCAGCCCTCCCTTACGCGGTGAAGCTGGGCATTGCGCTGCAATTGACAAATATTCTGCGAGACGTAGGCGAAGATTGGGGTGCCGGACGCCTCTATTTACCCCAAGAGGAGTTGGCCGCCTTTGGCTTGTCTGAAGCGGATATTGCCGCTGGCCGGGTGACAGATAACTGGCGCGAGTTCATGAGTTTTCAAATCGAGCGGGCCCGCCGATTATATGAAGAAGCGCAGCCGGGGATTTATTTATTGGATAGTGATGGGCGTTTTTCCATTGCCGCCGCGGCCGGGCTGTATCGCGGCATCCTCGAACAAATTGAGGCCAATGATTACGACGTTTTTCAGCGCCGAGCCTCCCTCAGCACATGGCAGAAGGTCCGCCGTTTGCCTAGTTTGTGGTTGACCAGCCGCCAGGCCCCCGCATAAGTCGTTGTGCAGCGTGCCAACGTAGCAGAAATAGGAAATTGTTATGGCGAAAGTAATTGTGATTGGGAGTGGTTTTGGCGGATTGGCCACAGCCATTCGGTTGAGTGCACGTGGGCACGAAGTGACCTTGTACGAGAAGCGCGACAAGTTGGGCGGCCGCGCCTATGTGTATGAGGTCAACGGCTTCAAATTTGATGGCGGGCCAACGGTGATTACTGCGCCCTTCATGTTTGATGATTTGTGGGCTGCGGCGGGGCGCAAACGAGAAGATTATTTCCAAATGGTCCCCTGCGATCCCTTTTATCGCATCTTTGACCACACGGGGCGGCCATTTGACTACAACGGTGATGAAGCCTTTATCCTCGACCAGATCGCACAACGCAATCCAGCAGATCAGGCCGGCTATCAAGCTTTTATGCAGTCGACCAAGGCGATCTTTCAAAAAGGTTTTGTCGAATTGGCCGACAAGCCCTTTTTGCACCTGCTGGACATGCTCAAGGTAGCGCCCGATTTGATCAAGATGCAGTCGTACAAGAGCGTGTACAGTTACGTCTCGCAATTTGTGAAGGACGATTTCCTGCGCCAGTGCTTCTCGTTCCACCCGCTGTTGATCGGCGGCAACCCCTTTGACGCGCCCTCGATCTACACCATGATCCACTATCTCGAGCGCGAATGGGGGATTCATTACGCCCTCGGGGGCACGGGGGCCATTGTCGAAGGCATGGGGCGGCTCTTCCGCGAATTAGGCGGCACCGTGCACTTGAACAGCGAGGTGGCCGAGATTCTGGTGGATGGTCGGCGCGTCCGCGGCATCCGCTTACCCAATGGCGAGGTGCGCACGGCGGACTATGTGGTCTCGAATGCCGATGTCGCCTTCACCTATCGGAACTTGATCCCCGCCCAATATCGGCGCAAATATAGCGATCGCAAATTGGAGCGCATGAAATACAGCATGTCGCTCTTTGTGATTTACTTTGGCACCAAGCGCCAATATCGCGAGCACGGCTTGGCCCATCACAACATCATCCTGGGCGAACGCTACCAATCGCTGCTCACCGACATCTTCGACAAAAAGCAACTGGCCAACGACTTTTCGCTCTACTTGCACATGCCCACCTTGACCGATCCCTCGATTGCGCCGCCGGGCGGCGAGGGCTTTTATGTGCTTTCGCCGGTGCCCCATCTGGGAGCGGGCGTGGATTGGGCTCAGGCCGCCCGCCCCTACCGTGATGCGATCATGCAGTTTCTGGAGGACAACTACCTGCCCGATTTGCAAGCCAATCTCATCGCCGAGCACATGATTGATCCGCGGCATTTCCAGCAGGAATTGAACAGCTATTTGGGTTCAGCCTTCTCCTTCCAGCCGCTATTGACGCAATCGGCTTGGTTCCGGCCCCACAACCGCTCCGAAGAATTTGAGAATCTCTACTTTGTCGGCGCAGGAACCCACCCCGGCGCGGGCTTGCCCGGCGTGCTCTCGTCGGCCATCATTGCCGATCGCTTGATCGGCGAAGCGGCCCCGCAACCAGTGGCGCGGCCCACCCGCATGGCCGAGGCGGGAGTGCTGCCATGACCTATTTCGGTTTTCTGCTGCGCTTTTTGGTCCTGCCCATTATTGGACTGCTCCTGCTGAATTGGTGGGATCAGCGGCGCAACCAAGCGCTCCCCGCCGCGCTGGCGGCCTATTCCCCTTACAAAATGTTGGGAATTTTGCTGCTGATTGCGGTGACCTACACCACGCCGTGGGACAATTATCTGGTGGCCACTGGGGTTTGGTGGTATGACCCGGCGTTGGTCGCGGGGATCATCCTGGGCTGGGTGCCGCTGGAGGAATATACCTTCTTTGTGCTGCAACCCATCTTGATCGGCCTGTGGCTGCTGCCATTGGCCAGGCGCTTACCTGTTCCGGCTGGTGATGGCGGGGGGCTGCGGACACGCCTGATCGCCGTCGCAGCGGTGGGCGTGATTTGGGTGGCCTCTGTGATCCTGCTCGTGTCCGGTTGGCGGCCGGGCACCTATCTCGCTCTGGAATTGGCGTGGGCCCTGCCGCCCATCATGCTGCAACTTTACTTTGGGACCGATACGCTGGTGCGCCATTGGCGGCTGGTCTTCTTGACCATCGTGCCTTTGGTCTTGTATCTCAGCGGCACTGATACTATCGCCATCGGTCATGGTACCTGGACCATTGATCCCGCCCAGTCGTTGGGTCTGTTGCTGTGGGGCCAGTTGCCGATTGAAGAATTTGTCTTCTTCTTGCTGACTACCGTGTTGGTGAGCTTTGGGCTGATCTTGGGGATAGCTGAGCGCAGTTGGCAACAATTGCGCTCATTACGCCAGGCGAATGGTGCGGCCCAGTAGGCACCCGCACCACTCGCCCGGTTACCCATCAACCAGATATAGTCGCCAGCAAGGCGGGGATCCCCCCTCAGAGGCTTGCCGTGCCCACGGTGAGCGCGCCGCCGCGGGCGTAATTCATAATCAGCACGCCCGAAGGGGTGGCGACGCTTTCGGTCACTTTGAAAGTGGCTGGGAGTGTCCCCGCGCCAAAGAGCCGTTTGCCACTGCCCAAGGTGACCGGGTAGATCATCAGCCAGAACTCATCGACCAAATCGTGCTGGATTAGCGTCTGCAGGAGCTGGCTGCTGCCCCACACGTGCAGATCGGGGCCGGGCTGCTGCTTGAGCTGAGCCACGGCGGCCGCTACATCGCCGTTCAAAAAGACCGAGGGCTGCCATTCGTGCGTGGTGAGGGTGGTGGAGGCCACATACTTGGTCGCGGTGTTGACATTCGGCCACGCATCGCCATGCTGCGGCCAATAGGGTGCCCAAATCTCGAACGTTTTGCGTCCCAACAACAGATCGAAGGGCTTGTGCATCTGCGTACGCAGCTGTGCGCTCAGCACCTCGTCGGAATAGGACGCCACCCACCCGCCATAGGCAAAGCCAGCGCTGGGATCTTCCCCGGGATCTCCAGGGGCCTGGATGACGCCATCGAGGGAGATGTGTTCAAGCACGGTCAATTTTCGCATGGAGCGGCTCCTACGCTATCTCGTGGGGGAGTCGTTGGATGGTTGATTGGTTGCCAGAGGCCAGCGCGGGTCAGCTTACGCGGGCCTCCTCTTGGTCCAACCAG
>CAZMRA010000121.1:0-14185 GCA_964568485.1 uncultured Caldilineaceae bacterium
CCCATTCAAAATAGCTGACGACCACGCCGCCCGCATTGCATATAATGTCGGGGATGACCATGACCCCCTTGTCGTGGAGAATTTGGTCCGCTTCGGGTGTGGTTGGGCCATTCGCCCCTTCTGCGACCACTTTGGCGCGGATGTTCCCGGCGTTGTGTTTGGTGATCTCTCCTTCGAGCGCGGAGGGCACCAAGACATCCACATCAAGTTCTAACAATTCGGCGTGGGTCAGATAGTCGGCTCCGGGGAAGCCCTTTACCGTACGATTTTCCGCCGAATACTTGACCAATTGCGGGATGTCCAGCCCTTTGGCGTTATAGATGGCACCTTTGGAATCACTGACTGCTACCACGCGTGCGCCCCGTTCGTGCATGGTGACCGCTGTCCAACTGCCGACATTGCCAAACCCTTGCACTGCGACAGAAACTTCGTCGAGCGAGCGACCGAAGCGCTGCTTGAGCAGCGAGCGCGTCACATAGGTGACCCCCAAACCGGTGGCGTATTCTCGACCAAGCGTGCCCCCAATGGCAATCGGTTTCCCTGTGATAACTGCGGGAATCGAGTGCCCTTTGTGCACGGAATAGGTATCCATAATCCATGCCATTACTTGAGCGTTGGTGCCGACATCCGGTGCAGGAATATCTAACTCTGGGCCAATAAAGGGCATGATTTCGGTGGTATAGCGCCGGGTCAAATTTTCTAATTCGCGTTGACTAAGGGTTTTGGGATTGACCACAACGCCACCTTTGGCCCCACCATAAGGCAGGTTCATTAAGGCGCACTTCCACGTCATCCACATGGCTAAAGCACGACATTCATCAATCGTGACCGCGGGATGAAAACGCAGCCCACCCTTGCTCGGGCCTTTGGCGGTGTTATGATGAATGCGATAGCCAGTAAAAATTTGTAGATGCCCATCATCCATTCGCACCGGGAAATTAACGATCAGCTCCCGCTGACTGCTGCGTAAGTACAGCCGTAGATCGTCCTCAAGCCCTATAAAATCAGCTACACTATCAAACTGTGCCTGGGCCATCGCATGGGGGCTTTGTCCATTTAATGATGTGGCATTGCCGGAACCGGATACAGCGGTGGTTGGTGCAGGCATAATGTTGTTAGGGACGAGTGTGGCCCCTACTGCTTGGTTTTGCATCACTGAAAAAATCCTTTAAAAACATAAAAGAGTCGAGCTATTACTATTTTCATTGAAAAACTGAGCAGTCTCTTCTGGATGAACGCAATTCGACCCTTACTCATGACGGCGGAGTCGTCAAACCCAGCAGGATTCCTGCTGGAATTTGGCAACTCCGCCGTTGCATAAGTCGAATAGCATCTTGTTCCAAAAAGCTCTAAGATTTTACCGTAGCTATGGGATTTGAGCTAGTTCATTAGAGGGAAGGTTCATATCGGCGCGTAATCACTGGTCGGAAGCCATAAAGCTTGCTGGTGTCGTCAGGAGGGCTACTGTAGCGTTCGGCACAACGCACAAAATATTCGTAATATTGGTAGGCTCCCCCGCGCAATATCCGTTGGGTCTCCGGGTGGGCATTCAACCGTTCGCGCTCAGCTATCTCCGGCCCCGCGTTGGGATAGGGGGTATTGCGTTCCAGGCTGCGCGTCCATTCCCAGACGTTGCCGCTCATCTCTTCAACCCCATAGGGCGAAGCACCCAAGGGAAAACAGCCGACACCATTGGTCGTGCCGATTTCAGTCCGTTCGAAATTGGCGCATTCTGGATCAGCAAGATTGCCCCATGGATAGAGTCGGCTGGCCAACGGATTATCGATCAGGGGAAGTGATTCGAAGTCGGCTGGCGGCAATTCGTGTAGTGATGAGATGCGCGGTTGTTCGGGATATTGCCGCCCACCGCGCGCCGCCTTTTCCCATTCCAGTTCGCTGGGGAGTTGAATTTGCCAGTCCAGCGAGAGCCAGCCCTGCTTTCGCGCCTCTTGATCGAGCCAGCGCACAAAAGCCAGCGCCTCATACCAAGAGATGCCTACTACAGGGTGATTGAGGAAGCCATACGGCTCAGAGAAGCGACGGGGCTCGGTGCGTGGCCGACTATCGTAGCGGCCTTTGAAGCCATTCGATTGCCAAAAATTCGCATAGCGAGCCTCAGTCCAATAGGCCTCATTATGATAGCCGCCCGCTTCAACAAAGCGTTGATATTGGGCATTGGTCACTGGAAAACGGGCAATCCAATAGGGCGCGTTCAGGTCGCGAGTGTCGCCCGTGTCGCCGAAGGAGAATGGGCCCGGCGGGACATAACAGAAGGCCATCTGTTCGAGTGTACTCACCTCTGGCCGCGGATCGTTGATGCGGGCAAGGCTACGGCTCGCTTGGGCCCGCTCGGTGGGGGGTAAGACCTGACTGCGCAACGCATGGACGAGTGAATCCGCAATGCGCCGTAGCTTGGCTTGATGGCGCGGGCTGCTTTGGCTCAGATTCACTGCCTCGACCACCGCTTGGCCGGCTAGGTGGGCGCCCCACACATCGGCGGGGCCATAATCTGGGTCGGTCGGTGCGCGAAAACAGAGGGCATCGGCCAGCACCCAAATGGCCGACGCAGTCCCGCGAGCTGCTTTGGCCCCCGCTAACAGCGTGACTTCGCGCCAGCGATTGGGATCTTGGCGGGTTAATTCGGCGATGGTGTCGGGGAAGTCAAAATCGGTTAGATAGCAGGCTGCTAAATATTCTTGAAACGTGCGGTGGGGAAAGGTGTAATTTTTGATGCCACGTGGCAGTAGCAAGCCTGCTCGTTGACTCAGATAAGCCATCAACAAACGGGGCTTGACATCCTCATTTTCGTTGATGTAGAGCAGTTGTGTCACCAACATACTTTCCGGGATGTCGGCTGTACCGACCAGCGTGGGTTGGCTGGCGTGAGCTTCAAAGGCAACTTGATTGAGCAGAGTGCGTACCTTACCCCGATCAACGCGCAACCATTCGGTCAGGCTGGGCTGGGTGAGGACGATATTGCCCTGTGCATCGCGTGCCACCCGCTGACTCTCCCACCAATCCAGAAGGAGATCGACAGCATCGGCATATAATTCTTCGCGGCGATCGGGCAAACTACCCCCACGCCAGGCATGTAGACTGGCCGTTAAGGTTAAAAGCAAGGGGCGCTCGGCCAAGGCATGGAGGCGATTGCTGGAAAAGATGGCGTGTTTGAGCAATTCGGCGCGGCCTTGGGCATCATCTGCCTGGAGATGGCGCAATTCCCCAATGTGCGCATACCAGTGATCTACAAAAGTAGCGATCTGCCCTTTGCTGAATGGGGCCAAGACCGATGCTGTAAAGCCATTGAGTCGCCACTCTTGGTGTTGATAGGCATACGTGCGGCTAGTCACCAAAATGCGACAATGGAGAAACGTATCGGCAAAATCTTCGATAGCATGCTTGATCTGGGTGCGCTGACTATCAGCATCAGGCACCTCGTCTAAGCCATCCAGTAGAATCAGCCCGCACTGATTCATCAATTCCTTATGCAAGATGGGGACAAAATCGTTCAGCGCGGCTGCTTCTAGTTCACTGCTGATAAATCGCCAGAGGTGGCTAGCCGTGGCAGTGGAGCCATCAGTAGGGAGCCCGCGAGCTGCAAAGTCGCGCAGAATCACCCGGACCGGTAGCAAGGCCCCATGTACCCAAGGTTGGGGTGGCGCCTCTTCTTGGAGTGCCTCGGCTGCGATCAGATCATCCGGCAGTGGTGCGGTCAGTAAGCTGAGATTGATATGGGACTTGCCAAGCCCTTCGCCTGCCAAGCAGAGCGCAACAAAGTTGACGAAGGTGCTCTTGCCGCTCCCTGGATCACCTAACAGGACCAAACGGCGGTGCCGGTTTAACTGGGCAATCGCGGAGATCTGGCGCTCAGCGTGCTGCACGGGCTGCTCTTGAGCCGCATACTCTGCTGCTTCGAGCGAAGTGGTCAATAGGGCCGTGTAGACGGCGCCCAAATGTAAGCGGGCTTCGGTCTCATCGCTGGCTGCTTTCGGATCAACCCCCGCCAGCGACAGGGCGTTGGCCTGATTGAAAAGCCGATTCAAATAAGCTGTGCGCAGAACGATGGGGTCAGTTGTCGTTTCCTGTTGGACGTAGTAGTTTTGGGTAACATTGCCGCCGATGTTGAGCACACTTTCGTGTAGATCGCCACCAATATTTACGCCGCTCTGGAGAGGTTGCGGCGGCTCGGCTGGCGTCACATCGGTGAGGGTTAGCTGCAACTGACTCCCAAGTTGTTCCAATTCCTGCTGGAAGATGCCGAGAAATCCTGCTCGGGCATCTTCCTTCAAGTTTTGGATCAGCTGCTCAGCCGCACCAAATTCCTGCAACAATGTGTCGAGCGTGTTGCGCCACTCTGCATCCGCGGCTGCTTTGCCCATCAAATCGATCGCCACTTCTTGAGGGCTGAGCTTTTGCCAAGTTTCCATCTGATTGGCGATCTGGTTGCCTCCGACACCACCGATCACACTAAAGAGCGAGACCAAGGGGCCAAAGTCGTGCTCGGCAAAGGCATTAATCACTGGGGTGAGCACAGTCGCTGCCAATTGACCATAATAGGTGCCGGGCAGAAGAAAATGTGCTTGGCTAGCTAAATCTTGTAAATTAGCTTGTACGGTCAGCCGCCACGATGTGTTATCCATTGATGTGACCTACACGCGAAACGCTATTTGGTTAGGATGATGACATTGGTTTACAGCGTTTTTCGGCGGCACACTTTGCTGTCACCCAGCTAGGTACAGTGTTGCCAATCCATCAGAGTGATTGATTAGCCAGCCACTGGCAAGTGACTGGCGAGCGGCGTGCCCACACCGCCGCGGCAAGGTGCGCCAGGTTCGGGGGTTTGAGGGCCATTATGAAATTTCTCGACAAATTGTGCTAGGCGTGGATCGCTTGCGCTCTCTACCTTGAGTTGAACCCCCCAGGCCGATGCAACAACCGGTGCCGGGAGATCGGGAAAGGGTGAGAGCAAGGCATGACTTTTACCGGTCACCAATTCGCGCAGCAGGGCTACTTCTTCCTCAGCCAAGTCGGGCTGATAGGTAAGCCAAATTGCGCCATGTTCCAACGAATGAACTGCTTGTTCGCTGGGGACGGGCTCATCATACACGCCACAATTTTGCCATAGGGGATTGTGTGCACCACCAACCGGTGGCGTCTGGGCATACTCAACTTCGCCTGCTACATGGTCATAGGCGAGATCGCTAAAATATTCGAGTGAGCTATCAAGGTCGGGTACGGGGGTAGCAGGGGCGACAGCGGCACATGCTACTAGCCAAAAGCTGCCAACTAGCAAATAAGCGAATTTCATCAATCGCATTTGGTAAGGTGATTTCATGCTAGATTTGTCTGATAAATCGATGATTTGGCCTAATGGTCTAGAGCTAGGCAAACCGAAGACTTTGATACGAGCCAGCAAGAGTGCCAGGAGCCTGCCAGAAACCGTAAAGGCGAGTTGGGAAAGTCGGCATCAATATGATTGCCTTGATAATCAAGTGTAACACAGCGTGTACGACGCGCAAAGTTATTAGCTAAACTCAGTACAGATTGGGTTCTATCGTAAGGTCAGCATATAGTAAAATTACTCGCTCGGCAGCTACCACCATCCAGCATAAGGCAGCTTGAAATTGGCTGAAGGGTGGATCTGTCCTGACCAAACCACCAGTAGATGCAGATACTTTTAACAGATACTAACGCAATTTGTTTGACACCACTCTGGTCAGGCTCTATAATGACCGGGTTTGCCCCAATCGATTGGCGTTTATGGCTGATCAACTCCTGCGCTCACGACGTGCGACGGTTTTCATCAGGATGGAGTAAGTCTAGTTATGCGGAATAATTCGATTTCGTTGGTGCTGGTTTTGCTGATCTTTTTGGCAGGAATTTATGTCGTCTTCTTTCCCAGCGCATATCAACCTCAATGGCTGCAACGTTCGGTTGTGCCTGGTGCCCCCGCAACCTTGTTGGATCTGAGGCTAGGGTTGGACCTGCGCGGGGGGACACAAGTCTTGCTAGAGTCGGATCTGCCAGAAGGTACCTCATTGGCGACCGGAACCATCGAAGCAGCCCGTAGCATCGTCGAGAACCGGGTAAATGGGTTGGGGGTCGCGGAAGCGATTGTCCAGGCCCAAGGCGAGAATCGGATCTCGGTTGAATTGCCCGGCATCAATGACCCCCAACAGGCCGTCGAAACCTTGCGCTCCACCGGTCAGCTCGAGTTTGTTGACCCACAAGGCGCGCAACTCTTCTCGGGGATGTTGATCAACACGACCAATCGACCTACGGCCGTGAGCGAAGCCTTAAGTTCCGGTCTGATTGATCCGCTCTCAGCTCCCTATGGTGATCAAGTCTTTTCCACGGTGATGACTGGAGATATTCTGCGCTCTGCGGTTGCTATCCAAGATCAATTTAACTCGTGGCAAATCACTTTCCAATTGACGAGTGCCGGGAGTGAACAATTTTTTAACTATACGAGCACCCATATTGGGCAGCCTCTAGCCATTGTAATGGATGGTTATGTCCTCTCGGCGCCCAATATTAGTACTGCAATTCGCGACGAAGGGGTGATCTCTGGTCAGTTCACTCAAGACGAGGCCGAATCTTTAGCGATTCAAATGCGCTATGGCGCGTTGCCCGTTCCACTAAAAGTTGTCGACATTCGCACCATCGGTGCCACGTTGGGGCAAGACTCACTGCAACGTAGCCTGATGGCTGGGATGATTGGCCTCGGCGCAGTGTTGATTTTTATGCTGATGCTTTATCGACTCCCTGGATTTCTGGCCGGGGTGGCCTTGCTCTTCTATTTGGTGATCAACTTAGCGATTTACAAATTGATCCCCATCACCTTAACTTTGCCTGGTGTTGCGGGTTTGATCCTCTCGATCGGTATGTCGGTGGATGCCAATATTCTGATCTTCGAGCGTATGCGAGAGGAATTGCGGGCTGGGCGCTCGCTGCGCCTGGCCATTGAAACGGGCTTTACGCGGGCTTGGCCAGCCATCCTCGATGGCAACGTTGCTACTCTGATCACCTGTGTGGTGCTCTACTGGTTTGGCAACACCTTCGGGGCCAGTGTGGTCAAAGGCTTTGCCATTACGCTGGCGATTGGTGTGGTCTTGTCGCTCTTCTCGGCCGTCTTTGTTACCCGCTCGCTCATGCGGGCGCTGATGGTCAGTGGCGGGCGTTCAGCATTAGCCTCGCGCCGCATGATTGGTTATTAGACGGTAGCTTAAGCTGGCTGGAATTCTGGCATGTGCCATGACTACAACCAGCGTTGATAGAGCGTTTGAGATAAGTACCAGAGTTTGTTAAAGCCTGATTTTATAGAAAAGTTCTGGCTGAGGGATATCGCTTATGTTTCGGATCGTTGAGCGCCGGGGAATTTGGTTTACGCTGTCCATCTTGGCTATTCTTCCTGGCATTGTTTATATGATTTGGTCGCTGGCTACCACAGGCAGTCCGCTACCACTCAGTATTGATTATACCGGTGGTACGGTTTGGGAGACGCGCTTCGAGCAAGATGTTGCTCCTGCTGATGTGCGCGATCTCTTCGTGGATAATGGCTATAGTGATACTTCCGTTTTTCACGTTGAAGATGATCGCACCGTACAGATCAAATTTAAGGAGATTGAAGCTGCCGAAAAAGAGACGCTAGCGGCCAGCCTTACAGAGCGGTTCGGCACATTTGAGGAGCTGCAATATCGCAGTATTGGCCCGGCCATTGGTAGTGAAGTCAGTCGGGCAGCCGTTTTGGCCGTGGCGATTGCCTCTGGACTGGTGCTTATCTACATTGCCATTGCCTTTCGTCAGGTCTCCAATTCGGTGCGCTTTGGAGCCTGCGCCGTGATTGCTTTGATTCACGACGTATTGGTGACCATTTCCTTCTTGGGCATCATGAATCTGATCGCTGGCTGGGAGATCGATTCGCTCTTCCTCACGGCCATCCTCACCGTGATCGGGTATAGCGTGAACGATACGATCGTGATTTTTGACCGCATCCGGGAAAATATCCGCCGCTATCGGGGCGAATCGGTGGCGACGGTCGCCAATCGTAGTATTATTGAAACCGCGAAGCGTTCCTTGGCCACGCAAACCACTACTTTGCTGACCTTGGTGGCCATTTTGGTCTTGGGTGGGCCGACCTTGCAGCAATTCATGGCCACGTTGGTGGTTGGTATTGCGGTGGGTATGTACAGCTCGATCTTCTGCGCTGGGGCGTTGTGGGTGGCTTGGGAGGAGCATTCCTTGTTCCATCGTGATGGCAAGGCTGCTTCGGTCGATGGCCACGCCGCACTGGCGTAAGGTTGGTACGTGGAATCAAAACGACGAAGCGACCTGGCTTCGTCGTTTTTTTATAAAAGATGTGCGGACGAATCATTCCGCATGTGCTTTGCGAGGAAGACCATGCGTGCACTGCTCTTAACCGATGAGGGCCCCCAACTACGGGTGGATTATCCCGAGCCGACCGTTGGCCCAGACGAAGTGTTGATTCGGCTGCGCTTAGCAGGGATCTGCTCGACCGATCTCCACTTGATGGCTGGCTACAAAGGCGGTTATCGCGGCGTTCTCGGTCATGAGTTTGTGGGCGAAGTGGTGGCCGCACCGGGCGATCCTGCATGGGTGGGGCGGCGAGTAGTTGGTGAGATCAACAAGGGCTGTGGCACTTGTGTTCTCTGCCGCCGGGGCTTGGGCAAACATTGCCGGACTCGCCAGAGTTTGGGCATTATCAATTGGGATGGTGCCTTTGCCGATTTTCTAACCATGCCGCTCGCCAACCTGCATCCTGTCCCCGATGAGCTGAGTGACGCGCAGGCGGTCTTTACCGAGCCATTAGCAGCTGCACTCCAACTCGCCGAGCAGATTCACTTGGCCCCCAGCCAGCGCGTCTTTGTGATGGGTGATGGCCGACTCGGTCTGTTGGTCGCCCAGGTATTGGCCCTCACCGGCTGCGATCTGACCGTGATTGGGCGCCATCCCAGTAAATTGCGCCTATTGCACGAGTGGGGCATTCCCAAGGCGTGGCCCTCCTCGCCCGAACTATTGGCCGAGATGCAAGCCAATCCGGCTGATGTGGTCGTCGAGGTGACAGGTTCCCCCGCGGCCTTTGTGCAGGCCACGCAATTGGTGCGCCCGCAAGGCATCATCGCCCTCAAGAGCACGAGTGCCGAACGTTTGACGGATTTTGATCTCAGCACCTTGGTCGTCAATGAGATTACCGTGTTGGGTAGCCGCTGTGGTCCCTTCCCGCCTGCCTTGGCCTTGTTGGCATCTGGGCGCGTGCAAGTTGAGCCGTTGATCCACGCTCGTTTCCCGTTGGCCGATGGGGTGGTGGCTTTGCACCATGCCGGGCAGCGGGGTGTGCTCAAGGTATTGCTCCAGCCGTGAAACCGTCCCTGTGGGGCTACCTGGCGCTCCAATTCGTGGCCCTCTTCTGTTTGACGGGCTTTTCCGCCCCGCGCCTTGTTGATCGGCCAGTGGCTGCCACGGAATGGGTCACCGTCGGCATGCTTCGCCAACTTCACAGTACCCACCAAGCGCCACCGGTCAGCGCATCGAGTTATTTGGTCTACGATCTCGCCACTGAGGAGATCCTGCTTAGCCAACAGATCGACCAAGCCTTGCCGCCAGCCAGTCTCACCAAGTTGATGACCGCTCTGCTGGTCCTGGAGCAAGATCAGCTTGACCGCACCGTTTCGATCAACGGTGCGGATTTGATCGGCGATGCCAGCATGGGCTTGCGTGCTGGGGAACAAGTGACCGTGGAGGAACTGCTCTGGGGTCTGTTGGTGCCCAGCGGCAACGATGCCGCCATGGCCTTGGCCCGTACTACGGCTGGTTCGGTCGAGCAATTTGTCGAGCGCATGAATGAGCGTGCGACGTCTCTGGGATTGCAACAGACCCACTTCGTCAACCCGCACGGATTGGATGCTCCCGATCACATCAGCAGTGCCCAGGATCTGCTGCTATTGACCAAGTTGTTATGGCAAGATCCGCGCTTTCGCACCATCGTGGGGACCGCCAACATCACCATTGCCGGCCACCCATTGCAAAATACCAATGAACTCCTCACCACGCTGCCAGGCACAGTTGGCATCAAAACCGGGACCACTACCGCCGCAGGCGAATGTTTGATCGCGCTGGTGAATCATGCCGATCGCCAATTGCTGGTAATCGTTTTGGGCAGCAACCAGCGCTACGCCGACGTGCGTACTCTGCTCGCCGCTTACGATGAGCGCGTCCGTTGGGTGACGTTGCAGGCCAGAGAACTATCATTGCTCAATCGGATCGATCTCGCCGATGGGACGCGTTGGTATCTACGCCCCAGCGGAGGCATACCAAGCAAATCTCTGGCCCCTTGGCAACTGCAACAAGTACGCGCCTATCGCCGGCTCCAGCCACCGCCACTGGATGCCCCCTGGCAGGCCGGCACTGAGGTCGGGGTGATTGAATGGCGCCTGGGCAAGAGTGTGCTCGGTCAGCAGACTTTGGTACTTTGGTGATTGGAATCCCCTGTGCTCCAGTCACGCATGCCGTTTCCGGCATCCTTGCAAAGTCGCCCCTGAACCCGCATGGGTGTATAATGTGGGACATTGAATATGTGACTGATTAGATGCCCACCAAGCGACTGCATTATGAACGAAGAACGCCTGCAAAAGGTGATGGCGGCTGCCGGAGTCGGTAGTCGTCGGGCTTGCGAACAATTGATTCTTGCCGGGAAAGTGCGCGTTAATGGGCAAACCGTCACCGAGCTGGGGACGAAGGTCGACCCTGAACATGCGCAGATTGTGGTCGATGGCAAGCCGTTGAAACCACCGCCGCGCCATATCTACTTAAAAGTCCACAAACCTCGTGGCGTGTTGGGCGATATTGGCGATGATCCCGAAGGGCGGCGGACTGTGTTGGATCTCATCCCGCCTGAATTGTCGCGCCGGGTCTTTCCCGTTGGTCGCTTGGATTTTGCCAGCGAGGGCTTGATGCTCTTAACCGATGATGGCTCATTGGCTCATCGGCTGACGCATCCGCGCTTTCAGCATCCCAAAACCTATTACGTATTGGTGGATCAACGCCCCACGGCCTCAGCCTTAGCGCAATTCCGTACGGGCATTGAGCTTGAAGAAGGACGTACTGCTCCCGCTGAAGTACACATTGTCGAACGCCCGCCTGCTGATCTGCGCTTAAGCGCTGGTCTACAGCGTGGTGTTTGGCTGGAGATCGTCCTCCGCGAAGGCAAAAAGCGCCAGATCCGTCACATGACAGCAGCAATTGGTCACCCAACATTGCGCCTAATCCGAACGGCGATTGGCCCATTGACCCTAGGGTCGTTGCCGGCAGGAGAGACCAAGCCCTTGACTCGAGCCGAAGTAGGGGCGTTGCGCCAAATGGTGGCTGAACCGTCGGTCAAGCGTGAAAGGCGCAGTAATCCACCCACGGCCGGGCGTTTCTCTCGATCAGTCAACGAGCGGGCGAATCCATCGCGCCGCCCACCAACCAGGCGTACTCGAACATGAAGTTTAGCCCGATTATGAGCGATTTGGACACGAATACAGTGGCACATTTATTTGCCCGGCTCTCTCCTGCGGTGGTCGCGATTGATGGCCCCGCAGCATCGGGCAAAAGTACGGTTGGCTATCAACTGGCTGAGTTAATTCACTTTCTTTTCTTTGATACGGGTGTCCTCTATCGGGCAGTGACTTGGGCCGCGCTGGAGCGCGGGCTGGATGTAAACGATGAACAGGCGATCTCAGCACTGGCGCAACAAGTGGAGATCGATGTTAGCTCTCCCAGTGTGGCCGATGGCCGCCAAAATACGATTCTGGTCGATGGCGAAGATGTCACCTGGAAAATTCGTTCCCCTAAAGTGGATCAAAATGTCTCCGTAGTCTCGGCCTATCCGCTTGTGCGTCAAGCACTGGGTTTGCAGCAAAAACGGATTGCCCAACGCTATGGCCGGGGTGAGGGTGATAAGCCCGGGGTGGTGATGGTGGGCCGCGATATTGGCACCGTGATCATGCCCGAAGCTGCGTTCAAGATTTACATGGATGCGTCGGCGGTGGAACGAGCTAGGCGGCGGCAAGAAGAACAAGCGAGGCGGGGACGACAGATCTCTTCCCAGGTAGTGCTGGATGATCTACTGCGCCGCGATCGATTGGATAGCGAGCGTGCTCATTCTCCTCTGCGGCCCGCGGAGGATGCCTTGATCATCGATACGTCGCAACTCACACCCGACGAGGTGATCGGCGTAATCGTGCGCTCGGTTGAACAAAAATTGCAGTCATTCTGAAATAAACTCTATTCTCATTCTCAACCCACACAAAATTGAATTGGCGATGGCGAAGGACGAACTCACGCACGACCAGAAGATCGAGCTTTATTATTGGATGTGTCTGACTCGGACACTGGATGATACGGCCGTGGCCTTGTGGAAACAGGGTCGGGGTGTCGGGGGTATGTTTAGTCAACTCGGGCACGAGGCGCTCAGCGTCGGCAGTGGCTATGCGCTCGCTCCGAACGACGTAGTAGCACCCATGCATCGCGACTTGGGTTGTTTCCTGTTGCGTGGGTTGACCCCGAGGCGGATTGTAGCCAATTTGTTGGCCCGCGCGACTGGGTTCTCCAGTGGGCGTGATGCCAATATGCACGGTGCAGGCGATCTGAGTCTCAACATCATTGGCTTTATCAGCCACTTGCCCCAATCCTTTCCGGTGGCGTTGGGGGTGGCGATGAGTTTTCTCTACCGCAACGAACCTCGCGTCGCGATGACCTATATTGGCGATGGCTCAGCCAGCGAAGGACTCTTTCATGAAGTGTTGAATATGGCTTCGCTCTACAACGCGCCGTTGGTGATGATTGTGGAGAACAACCAATACGCCTATTCCACACCGCTGGCTCAACAGATGAAGAACCCCGATATTGCCCCGCGCGCCGAAGCCTATGGCATCCCTTGGCAGATTATCGATGGCAATGATGTCGAGGCGGTTTATGCCGCGACCAAAGCCGCAGTCGATCGTGCGCGTGCTGGCGGCGGCCCAACCTTGATCGAAGGCAAAACCATGCGCATGCGCGGCCATGCGATTCACGATGGGGCCGAATATGTGCCACGTGAACTGTTGGCCGAGTGGGAAAAGCGCGACCCCGTGTTGGCCTTTGAAAGCCGCTTGCTCGCCGAAGGGGTCTTAGATCAAGCTGAGCTGGACGAGATCAAACAGCGTTGTCAGGTAGAAGTCACTGACGCCGTGGAATTTGCCGAATCAAGCCCCTTCCCCGATCCAGCCACGGTGGAAGAGGGTGTCTATGCACCGTGATAAGAAGGATACACTGCTGCTATGAGTGGGGTTGGCTCTAATTTTGGCTTTACAAGCGTTGAAGAGATCGATCAAGCTGATCGCGAGTTAACCTATATCGCGGCGATCAGCGAGGCGCTGCGGGAAGAAATGCGTCGCGACCCGAATGTCTTGCTGATGGGAGAAGACATTGCCGGGGAATTTGGCGGTGCCTTCAAAGTCACCAAAGGTTTTAGCGAAGAGTTTGGTGAGCGGCGCGTGCTAAACACACCGATGGCCGAATTGGGGTTTGTCGGCATGGCCAACGGGATGGCCCTGATGGGCTTGCGGCCCGTGATCGAGATGCAGTTCGCCGACTTTATCACCACGGCCTTTGACAGCATTGTACAATATGCGGCCACCAATCATTACCGCTGGAAAGGGCCCATCCCCTGGGTGATCCGTGCCCCGGCCGATGGTGGTCTGCGATCGGGGCCATTTCACAGCCAAAATCCCGAAGCTTGGTTTGTCCATACACCCGGCTTGAAGGTGGTGGCGCCCGGTACCCCCGCCGATGCCAAAGGCTTGCTGATCGCGGCCATCCGCGACAACAATCCAGTGATCTATCTCGAAAGCAAGCCACTCTATCGCTCGCTGAAGGGCTATGTGCCCCCGGGCGACTATGTTGTGCCGTTGGGTAAGGCTGATCTGGCTCGTTCTGGTGAGGATCTGTCGATCATCACCTACGGTGCGCAGCGACGCGAGGCCATCTTAGCGGCCGAACGGCTGGCCGAGGAAGGGATCAGCGCCGAAGTATTGGATTTACGCACGCTCAAACCATTGGATACCGAGGCAATCTTGGCGACGGTGCGCAAGACCGGCAAAGTCTTTATCGTCCATTCCGCCACTCAAATCGCTGGGGTTGGGGC
>CAZMRA010000122.1:0-14095 GCA_964568485.1 uncultured Caldilineaceae bacterium
CGGCGGATGCGACGATAGGCCACCCCCGCGCAGATTGGGGCGTTTTTGGCTGCCTTGCGCGTCAAGGGCGAAACCGTGGATGAGATCACCGGTTGTGCGAGCGCCATGAAGCGCAGCGCCGTGCAAGTGCGCCCGAACATCGGCGAGGTGATGTTGGTCGACACCTGCGGCACCGGGGGCGATGTATCCCACACCTTCAACATCAGCACAGCGGCGGCCTTTGTCGTGGCCGGGCATGGGGTCAAAGTCGCTAAGCATGGCAATCGCTCGGTCAGTAGCAAATGTGGCAGTGCGGATGTGCTGACTGCACTCGGGGCCAACATCCAATTGACGGCGGAGCAGGCTGCGGAAACCATCGAAGAGGTCGGCATTGCCTTTCTCTTTGCGCCCATCTACCATCCCGCCATGAAGCATGCCATGGGCGTACGCCGGGAACTTGTGGCTCGCACCATTTTTAATATTCTTGGCCCCTTGACCAATCCTGCCAATGCCACCCACCAAGTGATCGGCGTGCCTGACCCGAAATTGCCCGAAAAGTTGGCGCAGGTGCTGGGCAAAATGGGCAGCCGCGCTGCCTTTGTCGTTCACGGGGCCGACGGTTTAGATGAATTGAGCGTGACCGGCGTCAACCGCATCAGCCATCTCGAGGGCGGCCAGGTTAAGAGCTTTGAGCTGGATCCGCAAGAGTTGGGCCTCCCGCGGGCAACGTTAGCCGATCTAGTCGGGGGGGATGCTGACGATAATGCGGCCATTCTGCGCGGCATTCTGACCGGGGAGATCCGCGGGGCCAAGCGCGATGCAGTGCTACTCAATGCGGCTGCAGCGCTTAGCACCGAATGTGGCGACTGGAACACAGGTCTAGACGAGGCTCGCGAGAGTATTGACAGCGGCTCAGCGCTGCGCGTGTTGGATGCGTTTGTGGCCAAGACCCAGAGTTTTGCGCAGGCGTGATCAGGGGAACGGAGAAAACAAACCTATCATGAAACCTTCTCAGCTCGACATTGCCAAACATAAGGGCGAAGTGCTGGACCAGATCATGGCGTGGAAGCGCCAGGAAGTGCCCAAGAAGATGGACTTGGTTTCACTGGCCCAGGCGAAAGCCTTTGCTCAATTGGCCCCGGCCCCATTAGATTTTGCTGCGGCGCTCACGGCCCAGCCAGGGGCGAGCTTGATCGCCGAGGTGAAGCGGGCGAGCCCGTCGAAGGGGTTGATCGCCCGCGAGTGGGACCCGACCTTGATCGCCGAAACCTATGCCCGCCATGGCGCGGCGGCCATCTCCTGCCTGACCGACAAGCGCTACTTTCAGGGCGAGCTCGAATATCTGACCAATATCAAAGAGCACTTGCGCGAGATCAAGCGCGAAGTGCCAGTATTGCGGAAAGATTTTCTTTATCACGAATATCAAGTCTACGAAGCGCGCATGGCCGGCGCCGATGCCGTGCTGTTAATCGTCGCTGTGCTCAGTGATCAAGAGCTGCGCACGCTCTATCAGTTGACCTACAGTCTGGGCATGCAGGCGCTGGTGGAGGTACACGACGAGGCCGAAGTGGAACGGGCCTTGCGAGTCGACGCCCAAATTATTGGGGTCAACAATCGCGATCTCAAGACCTTCAAGGTCGACATGGAGACGACGGCCCGGATGAAGGCGCTCTTGCCCGCCGACAAAATCGTCGTTGGCGAGAGCGGCATCCGCGACACCGACGATGTCCAGCGCATGGCCGAAATGGGTTGTGATGCGATCTTGGTGGGCGAGACTTTCTGCAAATTGCCGCAGAAAGAACGGGGCGCTAAGGTGCGCGAATTTGTGAACGCAGGGCGCATCTGAGGATGGACGGTTGACGCCGGGCAAATGTCCGCGCAACCGTCCATGATCATGCGCTAACTATCTGCCAAAATGGCGATCTGCAAAGTTCATGAATTGCGTCCAGTCGTAGGCGGTCACATTGTGGACCCCGCGGCGGATGTGATAGCCCACCCGCTGCATGATTGGTTGCTCGAGTGGGGGCATCTCGTCACTGGGCAGGCCCTCATGGCCCAAAAGCGCATAGGCCGGCCCAGCTTCGTAGGCCGACAAAAATTCGCCCCGCGGGTCGGCCCACAGATCTTCGACGGCGCTGGCCACATAGAGCGGGCGGGGCGCAACGAGCGCCAAGAGATGGTGCTGGTCGATGGGTAAGTTGGGCTCGTTGCGATTGTATTGGAGAAAGTTCGTACAGAACCAATGGGGGAAACGCGTGTTGATCTCCAGCACGGTTTCTCCAAAACAACGTCGTGACAGCGCGGCACCTCCGCAGCCCGAATTGTTCGAGATCACCAACGCGAAGCGCTCATCCTGAGCCCCAGCCCACAATGCGGCCTTGCCCAAGCGAGAGTGCCCCATCACCGCCACGCGCGTCTCATCCACCAGGGCGTCGCTCACCAGATAATCCATGGTGCGGGAAAGGCCCCAGGCCCAAGCCCCAATCGCTCCCCATTCGTTCGCCGCGGGGCGGGTTTGGCCAGGCTGATAAAAGAGCGGCTGCACGCCATTCTGAAAGCCGTCATCAAAATCGGGGTCAATATCCCCATAATAGAGGGTGACCAATCCATAGCCGCGGTCGAGCAGCTGCTCAACCGGCCAACGCTCTTCGAGTACCCCCCGCGCCGCATCTGTGGCGCGATGATTCACCACACCCAAGGTCGGGCTCTCGCGCATCCACGAAGTTGAGAGATGAATCGCCGGGTCGGAGTGGATCGAGTGATTACCAAAGAAGTTCAAGCCCAAGAAGACCGGATGTGGGGCAGGCGTCTTGTTGGGCAAATACAAGAGCAGATTCAACGCCGCGCTGTGCCCATTATTCGTAAAGGTAAGGGTCACCTGTTTGCGCGTGGCCAAACCGCCGAGTGCCTGCTCATCAACATCGGTCACGGTGACTTGCGGCGTGAGCACGGCGGTTGGCGTCTTGCCATAAACTTGATCGGCAAAAATTTCGAGCAATTCGGGGCGGCGGGAGCTGCGCCACTCGTCGGCATTGGTCACGGTGTGGCCATCTTTGGTGACCAACAAAGGCGGTAAGGTGTAAGCTGGCACATCCGCTTCGTTCTGGATGATAGGCACAGTAGGTTGCGAACTCATAATCTATTCTCACAAGTAACAAACTGGAATTTGGGTTGCTTATCTGGCAACGATAGAATACCAGGATATGGGCTCATCCCGAAAAGTTCTGGTTTACGCAGCGCCGAATCCTCATTGAGGCTTGCGTAAGTGGTAGCAGAGAAGGAAAAGGCAAGCCTTGGTCGGCACAATTCTCAACATCATCGCAATTTTGCTCGGCGGCCTGATCGGCGTCATTGCTGGCAATCGGCTACCCGAACGGGTGCAGAGCACGGTTATGGCCGGCCTGGGCTTGATGACAGCCGTGATCGGCATGAGTATGGCTATCACCAGTGCCAATATTCTGATTCCTCTCTTTAGCATTCTCGTCGGCGGGATCATCGGCGAGTTGATGGGCATCGACGACGCGCTCAATCGCTTCGGCGCTTGGCTCGAGCAGCGGTATGGGGCGCAATTGGGGCAAGGCAAGGTAGCTGGCTGGAGCGTCACCCGGGGATTTGTCACCGCGAGCCTGGTCTTTTGTGTGGGGCCGATGACGATCCTCGGCAGCTTGCAAGATGGGTTACTGGGGGATTATCAATTGCTGGCCATCAAGAGCATGCTAGATGGCTTCGCGGCGATCCCTTTCGCGGCAACTCTTGGACCGGGCGTGCTGGTCAGCATTGTCACCGTGATAGTTGTTCAAGGCGGACTCAGCACGAGCGCGATGTTGCTGGGGAGCAGTCTGCCCGAAGTGACACGGGCCACGCCTTGGGTGATCGAAATGACGGCGACTGGCGGCGTCTTGATCTTGGGCATTGCCCTGCTACTGCTGGATTTGAAAAAAGTGCGCGTCGCCAATCTGCTGCCCGCGATTATAATTGCGCCGCTGATTGTTGTCCTCTTAGAACTATTTGGCTAAGCGACGCATCGTCGCCGACCATCCGTTACCCATAAAGGATCAGCATGTTCGCGATTCAAGTTAAAATTTGTGGCATCACCAATATAGCCGATGCGCGTGCTGCGGTCGAGGCTGGTGCCGATCTCCTCGGCTTCATTCTCTATGCGAAGTCCCCCCGGTATATCGAGAGCGCGGAGATTGCCAAGATTATTCGCGAGGTAAAAAGCTGGAGCTCGGAGACTGTAGTAAATGCGCCAGCTACAGTCCCCAAGCTCCATGTGCCAAAATTTGTTGGCGTCTTTGTCCACGAGCCAGTCGAGCGGATTCAGACTATTCTCACTGAGACTGGTCTTGACTACGCGCAATTGCATAGTAATGAAGAACCAACTGCCTTGCAAGCGTTAGCGGGACGCGCCTTCAAGGCGGTACGCCCAGCCACCCCCGAACAAGCCCTCGCCGAAGCTGCGCAATTTGCGCCGCTGGGCCCATTGCCCGGTCCAGCCCTGCTGATCGACGCCCATGATCCGAATGCCTATGGCGGCACTGGCAAAACCACCGACTGGAACGTGGCTGCGGCCATTGCTCGCCAACATCCGGGCCTGCTGCTAGCGGGTGGCCTCACGCCCGAGAATGTAGCCACCGCCATTCGCACAGTGCAACCTTGGGGTGTCGATGTCAGCAGCGGGGTCGAGGCAGCCCCAGGCAAGAAAGATCACGCCAAGGTCCACGCCTTTGTCGCCGCGGCGAAAGCAGCCTAAGTCCTCGCCCGCCTGAACAGTCAACTAGAGTACTTCATGCACGCCCGGCCACTCGCGCCAGATGTCGGTATAGGCATCGTAACCGATCGTGGCGCAATCTTTGTGTTGCAACCGAGCGATCACGGCATGGCGGATGTTCGGGGATGCATTTGGGCACGCATCGTGGAAGATTTGATGATGTGCAATGATTAGGTCGCCCGCGTTGGCATTCAACATCACCGGCCCTTCCGGTAGATCAACCTTGGGCATCCCCTCAGCCAGCACCTCATACCCAACTTGGCGGAAATAATCAGCAAAAAACTGATGCGACTTCGGCCAAACTGTAAAATTGCCACTGTACGGTTCAGTTACATCAGCCAGATAGATCACTGCAAAGGCGGTAAACCCGCGCAGATAGACCCCCTTAGCCATGCCATTGCTGCCATTGCCAATGCCATCCAGATGACCACGGATGGGTGGCGGATCTTGTCCTGGCGGCAAGGGGAAACGCGGATACGGCTTAGCCGATTTCACTGGCAGCACATTGCCAGCCCCCATCAGCGATTCGGCAATGGCCAGCACCGGCGATTTGCTGTAGAGATCGAGGATCACGGGAGCTTGCAGCAATTCGCTGCAGAAAAAGGCCGAGCGATTGTTCTCGGGGTCCTCGCCGCCGAGCCCCACGTAGCCAATTGAGTGGTTCACCGCCTGGCGGGCTGCATCCACCAAGACCTTGGGCACAACACCCGGGATCTTCAAATACCCTTCTTCAACAAATTGCCGTTTTTGTGCGCGCGTCAACATCATCAATTCTCCTCTTGATTTTTGGGTAGATCGAGCGGTTAGCCGGCAACGCGGCATGCCTCAGCCTAACTTCGGGAGAAGCGAGCCACAGGCAAGGCATCACCAGCCAGAAACGGAGTCAACATGCCCAACGCCCAGGGGAGCAGGGTGAATAGGCGAAAATCAGTTGGACAGAATTGCTGCAGAGCGCAGTATAGTTTACCCCCTAGAGCCTGTCAAGGAGCCCAGAATCGACCCACGTTGTCATCTTCCAGTCAGTCCGCTGACGCAAAAGCGATTTGCGCCAGTTCTATGGCAACTCTATACTTGCGGATTGTGAGGGATGACACATCCCTACCACAAATCTGCTGACAGCCCACTCCACGGGAGCAACCACATGAGTACTCAAGACACGATCCAGCACTACCTTGACCAAGAAGACGAGAAATTATCCTATATTGCCAAAGAGATTTGGGATCATCCTGAAATTGCCCTTCAGGAGACGTTTGCAGCCAAACTGCTAGCCGACGAACTGGAAGCTGCCGGTTTTCAGGTAGAGCATGGCATTGGGCAAATGCCCACTGCTTTTGTCGCCAGTTGGGGAGAAGGGAAGCCGATCATCGGCATTCTGGGTGAGTACGACGCACTGCCCGGCCTCTCCCAGCAGATGGGAACCACCCGCGTGCCAGTTGAGAATGGTGGACCAGGACATGGCTGCGGCCACAATCTCTTTGGCACAGCTAGCTTTGGCGCGGCGCTGGCCCTGAAAGAGGCGATGATCACCCACAAGATCCCCGGCACGATCCGCTTTTATGGCTGCCCGGCCGAAGAGACCTTGGTCGGCAAGACCTTCATGGCCAAAGCGGGTGTCTTTGACGATCTGGATGCGGCCCTGGCCTGGCATCCGGGTGACACGAACATGGTCTGGTATAGTTCATCCTTGGCGATGAACTCATTCAAGGTAAATTTTTATGGCGTCGCCTCACATGGTGCGGCTGCGCCCCACCTCGGCCGCAGCGCGTTGGATGCAGCGCAGCTGATGGATGTTGGCGTCAATTACATGCGCGAGCATATCATCCAAGAGGCGCGGGTCCATAGTGTGATCACCAGCGGTGGCCAAGCGCCCAACGTGGTGCCGGCTTATGCGCAAATTTGGTACTTTGTGCGCGCCCCTAACCGCGAACAGGTCGAAGAGATCTACAAGTGGATGCTCGATATTGCCAAGGGTGCCGCGCTGATGACTGGCACGACCTACGATATCGACTTCGTCACCGGTTGTTACGAAATGCTACCCAACCGTGTGATCTCGGATTTGATGTACGAGAAGATGAACCAAGTGGAGCCCATGTACTTCACTGAGCAAGAGATCGCCTTTGCCGCCGAGCTACAAAAAACCTTCCCGGCCGGGTCGCTCGACTACAGTTATACATCTCTGGAAAAGAGTACCCGCGGCGGCTTCACCAAGGCGGATTTGGCCAATCCACTCTGGACGAAGGTGCTGCCCCATGGGGATGCGGTGCAGGTGATGCCCGGCTCAACCGAAGTGGCGGATGTCAGCCAGATCACCCCAACCGCACAGATCACCACCACGTGCTGGCCTTTTGGTGCGCCGGCCCACAGCTGGCAGATCACCGCTTCATCGGGCTCGCAGATCGGCTTTAAGGGGATGGCCTTTGCCGCCAAAACCCTCGCCCTGACCGCACTCGAGCTGATGACCAAGCCGGACGTTCTGCAAGCAGCTAAGGACGAGTTTGCGACGAAGAAAGCCGGTCGCAACTACGTTTCGCCGATTCCCGACGGTGTTGTGCCCCATTGATCTAGGCTGAAAGAGAGACGGAGCAGCGCACAAATCGCCCTCCATCTCTCTTTTTCCACCCTCGCCCCATCCATCATCTACAACCGCAATTGCATGTGATACAGCTGAGCATAAGCCCCGTTGCGGGAAATTAGCTCGTCGTGCGTGCCCTCTTCGGCGATGCCACTATCGGTCATGACCAAGATCCGCCCGGCGTTGCGGATGGTGGAGAGCCGGTGAGCGATCACCAAAGTTGTACGATTGGCCGCTAATTTCTCCAACGAGGCTTGCACCGCCCGCTCATTTTCGTTGTCCAGCGCGCTGGTGGCTTCATCGAGGATCAAGATCGGCGGATTCTTCAGAAAGACGCGCGCAATGCTCAAACGTTGTTTCTGCCCGCCCGAAAGCTTGATCCCCCGCTGCCCAATGTCGGTATCGTACCCCTGCGGCAACGCCATGATAAACTCGTGCGCATTCGCTTGTTTGGCCGCAGCGATGATCTCCTCGCGACTGGCACCAGGTTTGCCGTAACCGATATTCTCAGCCACTGTCCCGGCAAAGAGATAGACATCTTGCTGCACAATGCCGATCTGGCTGCGCAAGGAATGGAGGCAGATCTGGCGAATGTCGTGTCCGTCGAGCAGAATTTGGCCGCACGTCACTTCGTAGAAGCGAGGGATCAACGAGCATAGGGTCGTCTTGCCGACGCCCGAACTGCCCACCAAGGCCACATATTCCCCTGCCTTAATCCGCAAAGAGATATGCTTGAGTACTGCCGCATGTCCTGTTTGATAGTTGAAGCTGACATCCCGAAACTCGATCTCCCCGCGAACTTGGGTCAAAGCGATGGCGTCCGGCGCATCTTTAATGTCGGGCGCGATCTCTAGCACCTCGACAAAGCGCTCAAAGCCCGCAATCCCTTCCTGATAGAGCCGGGTAAAGTTGGCAAACCGGCGGATCGGCTCGATCAAGATGCCGACATAGAGCAAGAAGGTCACCAAGTCAGCCAGATCCAATGAACCATAGACAATCGCCACCCCGCCGAGGACAATCACTGCAATGTTCATGAGCTGGGTGAAGGCGAGCAAGCCGCTGTAATAGTACATTTCGCTGCGGTAAACATCGCGTCGGCTATGGACAAAACGCTCATTCGCTTCGCCAAACTTTTGTGCCTCGATGGCTTCATTGGCAAACGACTTGACCGTGCGAATACCGGCAAGCGAATCTTCCACCTGGGCATTGATATCACCAACGCGGTCCGCGCTTTGCCGATACGACCGCTTGAGCCGAATATTCAAGAAATAGGCATAGATTGCCATCACCGGCAGAAAGAGCAAGATCACCCACGCTAGGCCCGCATTGATCTGCAACATGATCACAAACGCGCCGAGGAAGTTGAGCAGCGAAATGATGATATCCTCGGGCCCGTGGTGATACAGCTCAGACATGTCAAAGGTGTCATTGGTGAGCCGGGACATCAACTGGCCGGTGCGCTGATCGTCGTAAAAACGAAATGACAATTTTTGCAGATGCGCAAACAACTCGGCGCGCATGTCTCGCTCCATCAGCGCGCCCATCATATGCCCCTGATAATCGACGAACGAATTGCAGATGACATAGACGCCTACCAGCAGCAGCATGATCACCCCCATGCCCAAAATCTGGCCCAGGGTCTCCGGGGTGATCTCCTGCAAGACGTTCTTGGTGATATAACGCGCACAAAGTGGCAGCAGCAACATCGAAGCCGACACCATCAGCGCGCAGAACAAGTCAGCAAGTAGCAAACCGCGGTAGGGTTTGTAATAAGACAGAAACTTCTTGGTGCGAGCGTTCACAAATTTCTCCGAAATTTTGCATACAAAGCCAAACAAAACGGCCACGGGTGCACCTACCCATGGCCGTTTTAAGCACGAAACCGATTCAAGCAAAACAAAAAGCTCATGGGCAAGGAGCAGCTATCCCATGAGCCCCAAATAGCGGACTTACGCAGCGCCTAAGCAATTTCTAGGCAAGGCGGCGTAAGATCAAAAAAGGCCACAGGGCAAACGCCGCCGTGACCAGATGCTCGTTTTCCTCAATATAATTCAGCGTCAGCTGCCTGCCAGCAAAACCGAACTAAGAGGTACACTACGAGATTGGCGTGTTGCGTTGCCCTGTACGCGGGATAGGCGATTCACTTTTGCCACGTGCATACCTCCTTTCTGTGCATAAAACCTACAGCTAATTGACCGAATCGATACCATCTTATCGAAAGTAGCCTGACTTGTCAATGTTGATAAACGACTACGAGCGCGGCATTTGTGGCCGCAGGTCTACCCGCTGTCGTCTACCATCTTTTATTGCCAAGCCATACAAACGGTGATATAAATTGAACAAGCCCAGCAATTTGGGTAACAATCGATACATCTGTTTTCTGATTGATGCTTTGGACTGCGCAATGGAAATTTTAGGTGGCCCTCTCTATGCCGTAGCTGGCGCTGGGGAATCCCATGGCCCAGCAATCACCACGATCGTCTTTGGCTGCCCGCCCGGTTTGAAAATCGAGCGCTCGCAGATCCAACACTATTTGGATCGGCGTCGGCCAGGCAGTAACAAGCATGGCACCCCACGCCGCGAAGGCGACAAAGTGGTGCTGCTCTCTGGCCTCTATAGCGAAGATCACGACGCGCTGACGGCGGGGCAAACGATCCGCATTGAGCATGGGGATGAGGTTAGCCAAACGAATGGCTATGAGGTCGGCTTCACCACCGGTGAACCCATCGCCGCAATTGTGCTTTCGACTTCGCAAAAATCTGGCGATTATGCGCAGTTCAGCGGAGCCACCGGGGAAGTTCGCCCCGGCCATACTGACTTGGTCAAGTATCATCAATCCGGCGGCTTTGTCGATGTGCGCGGGGGCGGGCGCTCCAGCTACCGCTCCACCATCACCGATGTAATCGGCGGCTCGATTGCCCGCGCCTTTTTGAACAAAGAATTTGGCACGGTGATTCTCTCGTCGATCAGCCAAGTAGGTCCACTGAAAAGCCAGCGCAGCTTGGCCGATCACTTTGAGGAGATCATCCAGCAAACACAAAACACGCGAATTTCCGCCGGGGAAATTCAAGAAGTTGAAGAGATCTTGGCAGAAGCTGAGATCCACTCCCTTGATGCCGACTTTGCCCATGAAGCCGGCCAGTTGATCAAGCGCACGCGCATTGATGGCGATTCGCTGGGTGCGCTGGTCGAAGTCGTGGCAGTTAATGTGCCTGCGCTGGTTGGCGACCCACTCTATCAAAGCCTGAAGGGGCGGCTGATGGGCACGCTTGGCGGGCTGAATGCCGTGCAGTCCTGCGAGATCGGTGCAGGGCGCCAGGTGATCGAACGCCGGGGCAGCGAAAATAATGACCCGATCCGCCAGTTTGGCTATCAAAGCAACAGCCACGGTGGCTTGCTGGGTGGCATCACTACTGGGTTGCCGCTGGTCTGCAAAGTTGGGTTCAAACCGACTTCGACGATTGTCAAACCCCAAAAATCAGTGCGCAAAAATCTCGAAGAGATCGACTTCTTATTGGAAAAAGGGCGCCATGATCCCTGTGTCGGAGTACGAGCCGGGGTGACGCTTGAGTCGAGACTCGCCATCGAGTTGATGAATGCTGTGCTGATGCGCCAATCGCGGCTGATTGATCCCTCGGCGTTTCAGCTCTTCAATGCGGCAAACCAGTAAATCCAATCAAACCGCAGATTCCACAGCTGAACATCAAAAACTGGCGAATCAGCATAGCTGTGGATTCTCAAGTGATTTTTAATTCTGACTATGGCGACGTTTCCAGCGCACAAAAATATCGTTCTAACGGGCTTTATGGGTACCGGCAAGACGACCATTGGTCGCTTGTTGGCCGATCAACTAGCGCGCCGCTTTGTAGACATGGATGAGGAATTAACGCGCCATTTTGGCAAGCCGATTGCTACGGTCTTTGCCGAATTGGGCGAGCCAGCCTTTCGCCAGGCCGAACGCGAACTTTGTCGCCGTTTGGCGAGCGAACAGGGATTGGTTATCAGCACGGGCGGCGGGGCGCTGGTCGATGCCGAAAATCGGGCGGTCTTTAGCGCCAGTGGGACGCTGCTCTGTTTGACTGCAGATGCAGAGGAGATTCTGCGCCGGGTGGAGAGCAACGATGAACGACCGTTGCTAGGTGACCGAGCCGAACGCCGCCAGAGGATCACTACGCTGTTGGCCAGCCGCCAGGATGCCTATGGCGCGATCCCGCATCAAATCGATACGACGGGCCTCTCCCACGAGCAAGTAGTCGAACGGGTGCTCGCCGCGCTGGCCGATGATAGCGAAGTCAGCGGGATGACTCGCTTGCCCGTACGCACCGCGCAAGAACAATACGACATCTATTTGGGCGATGGGTTACTCGCTCATGTAGGCCAACTCCTGCTCAAGCGTGGGCTACGTCGTGGGCCAGCTGCCGTGGTCAGCAACCAGATGATCGCCGAGCATCACGCCGAGCCAGTGCTGGCCAGCTTGCGCGCGGCTGGGTTTGAACCGACCCTCTGTTTGGTGCCCGAAGGTGAACAATACAAAACCTTGGCCACCGTCGCCACTCTGTACGAGCAATTCCTCATTGCCAAGCTTGACCGCCAAAGTCCGGTCCTCAGCTTAGGCGGTGGGGTCATCGGTGATATGGCCGGATTTGCCGCCGCCACTTACCTGCGCGGCCTGCCCTATGTGCAGATGCCAACCTCCTTATTGGCGATGGTCGATGCTTCAGTTGGGGGGAAAACCGGTGTCGACTTGCCGCAGGGCAAAAATTTAGTCGGTGCCTTCAAGCAACCCGAAATGGTGATCATGGACAGCGCGGCCTTGGCTACTCTGCCCGCTGCGGAGCTGAGTGCCGGGCTGGCCGAAGTGATCAAACATGGCATCATTGGGGACCCGAAGTTGTTTGCCACGCTCGAGGCTGGGCTGCCCGCCAATCTGAAACATTTGGTGGCTGCAGCGGTCCAGGTCAAAATCGCCATCGTCGAAGAAGATCCCTTCGAGCATGGCCGGCGGGCTGTCCTCAACTTGGGCCATACCTTTGGTCATGCGCTAGAGTTGGTCAGCGAGTTTAACTTACGCCATGGTGAAGCGGTGGCTGTCGGCATGATGGCCGCGGTGTCCATGGCAGCGTCGCTGGGCCATTGTGATAGTGCCTTGGTGCCGCGCATCTGCACTTTGATCGAGCGTCACGGGTTGCCGACGAGCCTGCCGCGCTCCGAATATGATCTTGATCAAGTCATGGCGGCCATGGGTCATGATAAAAAGCGTGCGGGCAAAACTCTGCGCTTTATCATCCCCCACGCCATCGGTGACGTACAGATTATCAACGACCCGGGCAGCACCTACGTGCGGGATGCACTCAGCACTGTGCTAACGATCTAATGTAATCTATAGATGCTAATCATTTTGCTAGCCTAGTTTGAACGAGAAGGAACGCTGTGTGAGCAAAATCGCCGTGATTCATGGGCCCAATCTCAACTTATTGGGCACACGCGAGACAAACATCTACGGCCACATGACTCTGGCCCGCATTGAAGAAGCACTTTCCACCTTAGCTGGCAGCGAACACGAGTTGCGCTTTTTCCAGAGCAACCATGAAGGTGCCTTGATCGATTTTATCCACGAAGCGCGCACTTGGGCCGACGGCATTCTGATCAATCCCGGTGCCTTTACACACTACTCCTACGCGCTGCGTGATGCGGTCAGTGGGGTGAAGCTGCCCACGGTCGAGATCCACCTGAGCAATATTCATACCCGCGAAAGCTTTCGCCATACCTCGGTGATTGCCCCCGTGGCGGTTGGTCAGATCTGCGGGTTTGGTTGGCGTAGCTATTTGCATGGCTTGCAAGCATTGGTGGATTATTTGCGCGATAACCAACAAGGCTAATATGAAGAGACGCTTGCAGATGTTCAGATTGTGGCTGTTGATCGGCTTGATTTGGCTGCTGGCCGCTTGTAATCAAGCAGAGCCTACGCCAACCCCCACCGCCACACCAGCGAACAACGAGGCCGCAGCAGCCGAGGGGGTAGCCGTTGCGGGCGAAAGCAACGTCCCAGCCGCGGAGAATGCACCAGCCGCGACACCGACACCTGTCGTCCTAAGTGGCCGCGTGGTGCTTTGGCATAGCTGGGCCGAAGCCGATGGGGATGCGCTGCAGGCGATTTTGACCGCCTTTCAGCAAGCCAACCCTAGTGTGACGATTGATACGCTCTTTGTGGCTTACAACGACCTGCCGCAAAGTTACACCGATGCCGTCTTGGCGGACGCCGGGCCGGATCTCATTCTCGCGGCCAGCTGGTGGTTGGATGAGATGGTGGCGGCCAACGTGGTGCAACCATTGGATGGGCTAGTCAGTGAGGCCGAACTGGCGGCCTATTCGCCAGCCGCCATCGCCAATCTGCAACAGGGCGGCAGTCTCTATGGTTTGCCAACCCATGTCGAGTTGGTGACGCTCTTCTACAATCGTGCGTTAGTTGCGCCCGAACAGGTACCAACCACCAGCGATGCGCTGCTGGCGCTGGCCCAACAGAGCGAACAACAAGGGGCTGGACTGTATGCCAGTCTCTATCATCTCTACTGGGGGCTGCCCGCCTATGGGGCGCAATTGATCGATGCCGATGGCCGGGTGCTGCTGGATCAAAACACGGGCGCCGAGAACTATCTCAACTGGCTGCTCACGCTTAGCAAAACGCACGGCAGCTTTGTAGATCTCGACTACGGCATGCTGCTGGATCGCTTCTAGAAGGGCGAATTTGCCTTTTTTGTGGATGGCCCTTGGGC
>CAZMRA010000123.1:0-14054 GCA_964568485.1 uncultured Caldilineaceae bacterium
GGCCAGGCCGCGGTCAAATGCTGCGTGTTCCATGTTGACCACAATCGAGCGCATGTTGGCTGCCTCAAACAAGCCAGCAATCCGCATGGCCTCTTCTTGGGCTGGCATGCCAGTCATGCTGACATTGCCGGCGCCGTCGGTCAAGACAATCATTAGCGGACGCAACTCAGTATCACGGCGCCGCGCATTTTCGATCACCTGCCAGGCCATCAACAGACCGCTGCTGAGCGGCGTCTTACCACCAACGGGCAGATCCTTGAGTGCCTTTTGGGCCAGCTCAACGCTGCTGGTTGGCGGCAGCACCAAGCGCGATTTGTCGCGTTGGAAGACGACCAACCCCACCTGGTCACGGCGCTGGTAAGCATCGACCAAAAGGCTGAAGATACAACCTTTGGTGGCTTCCATGCGTTCGCTGGCTGCCATCGACCAACTGGCATCCACCACAAACAAGATCAAATTCCCGGTACGGCGTACGCGGACTTTGCGCTGTAGATCGCCCTTGCGCAATTGTAGCGCAAGGTTGTTGTCTGCCTCGGCCAAGCGCTGCTGTTGAAAGGGCGCTGCAGCCCGCAAAGTCGCATCAAACGCGATATCTTCTGGGCGGCTACCGGCCGGTCGGGCTTTGATGTAGCGTCCTCGTTTGCGCTCGGTACGGGTATAGGTCCGTTTGCCGGCACGCTCGCGCGTGATCTTGTCGAGCTGGGGGGCATCCAGCCGTTTTACCTCAAATGTATCGCCGATCTGAACCGGCTTACGACCCCCTTTAGCGTCTCCGGGCGACGAGTTTGGTTGGGGCGAAGCATCGGGTTGGGCAGCAGCGCCTTCACCGCCTTCACCGGTATCCGCCGCATCCGACTCCTCGCCCTCTAGACTTTTTTTTCGTCCGCTCCGGGGCGACCATCCATTTCGGCGCTTTCATTCTCATCTGGCACATTTTGTTCAGCCTCGGCCCGCGCCTGACGCATGTTGGTCTGGAGCTGTTCGGGATTGAGTGCTGACTCTTGGAAGGGCTGCTTTTTCATGCGGTGCGGCAGCGCCAATTCAGCGGCCAAGAGAATGTCTTTGTCGTTGATTTCAAAACGGCCATCGAGTGCGGCTTGCGCTCGCGCCGTCTTCAAGATCACGATATCGGCGCGGTGACCATCGACCTTAAAGCTGGCGGTCAATGCCGAGATCGTGTAGAGATCCTTGTCGCTATATTTGACCATGGGGTAGCGCTGGCGAGCTTCGAGAATGCGCTGAGCGTATTCAGACTCAGAGCTTTCGTAGGCTGCCATAAACCCTTCGGGGTCTTGTTCAAATTGGATGCGGCGGCGCAAAATGTCGACGCGCTGCTTGGTATCGACCAAACCGGAAACATCCACGGCATGGGCGAAACGATCCAGCAATTGCGGGCGCAAATCCCCTTCTTCAGGGTTCATTGAGCCGACGAGCACAAAGCGGGCCGGGTGCTGGAAGCTAATACCCTCACGTTCGACCACGTTGACACCCATCGCTGCGCTATCGAGCAGCAAGTCCACAACATGATCGTCCAAGAGGTTGACTTCGTCGACGTAGAGCACACCACGGTTGGCCGCAGCCAAGATACCGGGTTCGAAGTGGCGTTCACCTCGTTGGATGGCTTTTTCGATATCGAGCGTGCCCACGACGCGGTCTTCAGTGGCGCTGACGGGCAGATCGACAAAGGGCGTGGAGCGGGTTTCGGTCGGCAATGGGCCTTCAGCCTCAAAGCGCTCGCGACATTCATCGCAGTACAGATCTGGGCGATTGGGATCGCAACTAAATGGGCACCCAGCCACACTCTCTAGTTCAGGAATGAGCGCGGCGAGCGCACGTGCGGCTGTCGATTTGGCCGTACCACGCTCCCCACGGATCAGCACACCGCCAATCTGTGGGTTGATGGCATTGAGGATCAGCGCACGTTTCATGCGCTCCTGGCCAACGACAGCGGTAAAGGGATACGTTGATCGCATGAGCAAGTCCTTCGGTCGGTTCGGAAAACGATTGCAGGTGCAGACAGTTTGCATATGAAACCGCAGCGGCAGAGCAAGGCGGCACCTCTAACATTGCCCTGTCATCTTCGCTGCGGTAAACGATCTGTGGCAACTTGAGTTTATTATAATCACGGTAGCGTCAAATTTCCATTTTCTGTGCAAGCAAAATGCGTTTGGATATCGTCAACCATCATTATTCATGGGTGTGGCTCTCGGTTCCTGCAGGAATCTGTTAAAATAGGCTGAAACCTTTTTGGCACGGTTACGTACTGTCACGTATGGAATAAACCAAACAAGGAACCAAACGTAGCCATCCAAAATTGGTCAGGCCATACGCAAGGTAGATTCAATAATGTACGAGCAGGAAGAATCCTGGGTGCGACAAGCACAAGCAGGCAACCAACAAGCGTTTAGTCGTTTGGTGGAAGCTTATCAGCGTCCAGTTTATAATTTAACCTATCGCATGTTGGGCAATGCGCAAGAGGCTGAAGATGCCGCACAAGAAACATTTTTGCGCGCCTATTCACGCTTGCGCCAATATGATGCCAATCACAAATTTAGCACGTGGATTTTGTCGATTGCTAACCACCATTGTATCGATCGGTTGCGCAAGCGACGTACAACACAAATTTCGATTGACGACAACCCGGTTTTGCAGAATCTAGAAGAAGATTCACCGCAACCCGAGGATGCATTGTTGAGCAATGAACAAGCCGTGGAATTGCAATCGCTGCTGAATCGCTTGGATCCCGAATATCGCACGCCTTTAATTCTGCGCTATTGGGAAGATTATAGCTACGAGCAGATTGCCGAAACAATGGACTTGACTGTTGCTGCGGTCAAAAGTCGGCTTTTTCGGGGTCGTAAACAGATGGCTGATCTCTACCGGGAGACACATATGGCGATTTCGCCGCCCTCGGCGGGTTCTCGTCATTCTTCACCCGAGACCACCAAGCGTCCGCAAGTTGATCAGAAATTGATGTTGTGGCGCACGGCCTTATCCGGCGCGTAAGAGCAGGCGAATGATGAGCAAACAAACAACTTGGGGCACGTTGCCCGCACAACCTACACTCGACATGGAAGAAGAGTTTATGCTCTTGATGTCGCTGCGGCTTGATGATCTCTTAGATGAGGCGGAGCTGCAACAATTCAATCAGTATGTCAGTCGCTATGCTGTCTTTGCCAAGCAATGGCGCGAATGGCAGCAGCTGCATCTGACTATGCAGGCTGCGCCGCACGCCGAACCATCCAGCACTTTTCTGTTTAAGGTGGAACAATCGTTGGTGCAACAGCATCGCCGCAGTCAGCTCTGGCGAGGTTTGCTCTTTGGCAGCGTGATCATCTGCCTCTGGATCGGGTTATTGGTAACGACGGTCGGATTGGGCGCCTATCTCATGTTTAACCAGGGTGGCTGGCTGACCCAACTACTCTATAACTTGGCCTACTACTCCTCCGCTATGACGGAGCAACTGGAGCTTGTGCGCACTACTTTTGATTCGGTGGTCGTGCAGCCGCAAACACCGCTGGTTGGGGTCGCGTACGTCTCGCTGTCGGTAGTATTGTTGAGTGCCTGGGTCCGCATTTTGCGGCGCACCACAGCCAACGCGGTGATTGAGACCGATGTAGCCTCGGCCTAGTGTTCATTGGCTTGTTCTGTTCTTTTTCTGGTCACGATATATGATGCTGCGAAATCGTCTTCGGCAACCGCTATATTTTGCCCTAAGTGTAGGGTTTATCATTTTACTCTCTGCGCTGCTGCTACGGGTTGATGTTGTCCGTGGCCTGGAGTTGCAGCCCCTTGCCGCGCAATTGGGCGGGAACACCTTCACTAACAATCTGACGGTTGCGGCTGGTGAGCACTATGACGGTGATGTCACGGTGCTTTCGGGCAACGTGTTGGTCGAATCGGGTGGCACCATCGATGGCAGCTTGATGGTGATGAGCGGCAATATCGAGGTCCAAGAAGGCGGCAAAGTTGAGGGTGATATTGCAGCTTTAAGTGGCAACATCCGTATCGCCGGAGAAGTCGAGGGCGACGTGGCCGCTATGGCTGGGAATATTGAACTGGAGGCCACTGCACTTGTCGAAGGAGATGTCAGCGTCGTTAGTGGCGCTTTGCAGCGCGACCCTGGTGCAGTGATTGAAGGCGATGTGGTTCGTGGGCAAGGTTTCCCATTTAGCGGCCGTTTCACCGAGTCTCCTGAGCATGAGTCTTCGCCGAAAGTCGAAGCTCGCAGAGAGCGTGACGGTTCATTCTTCGGCTGGCTAGGGCTGCTCATTTTGCGCTTGGTTTTGGCCGTGCTTGCCACTGGTGTGATCACCGCTGTGGTTGGCGTCTTGCACAATCTGCGCTCGGAATTCTTGCGCCCGATTTATACGGTCATGATGGAACGCACGGCCTATAGTTTTATCGTGGGCTTCCTGGTGAACTTGGTCCTTGCTGGGATCACTTCTGGGCTCTTAGCGACCGTGATTTTATGCTTGGGTGGGCTCGTTACTAGTGTAATCTTGCTCGTCTTAAATTTGGTCGGGTGGGCTGTGGTGATGCAGGCGGCCGGTGAGCGCTTGAGCAGTTGGTTGAAGCTCTCGCTGCGTCCGCTGGCTAGTACGGTCTTGGCCGCCCTAGTGGTGACTGGCCTGGTGGCTTGCTTGTGGGCCCTCGGTGGCTGCTTCCGCTTCTTTGGGATTCTGCTCTGGTTGTTGTTTTCCTCGGCTGGAGTCGGGGCAGCGTTGGTGCACTGGCTCAAACTGAATAATCCGGGCCAATCGCCAACCGAGCCGACACCTGATGCGCCGCAGCCAATGACGCCCACGCCCGGCGGCGAAGGTTTCACGCCGACTGACACTGAGTCTACCGAACCGCCAGAGGATGTGCCCAGCGAGCGGGCTGCAACAACGCCAGTTTCCACTACTGAGCCGACTGTTGATCTACCTCCGGCGCCAGCAAGTGAAGCCAGCGCAACAATTCAGCCATCTAGCGAACCGCCGGTAGATGTGCCAGTTGAGAGCCCTGCGCCGCAGGAGAGCCTGCCATCTTCCGCTGTGCCTCTGCGAGGTGAAGCGGCTGATTTCACCGTGTTACGCGGGATTGGCCCGGCAATGGCCCGGCGGTTAAGTGAGGCGGGCATCGTCACCTTTGCTGAAATGGCTGAACTTACACCCGAGGAACTCGCTCGGATCTTGGGCTGGTCGCTCGAACGGGTACTGGCTGAAGATTTGCTCGGCCAAGCCCGCCGTCGAGCGACGTTGTAAGTCCGCTGTTCCGTGAATGACGGAACAGCCAAAATTGATTTCTCAAGTTGTAGCACGGCTCGCCGCCAATAGGCGATTGATCAACGCCAGCAGTGGGCCGTGTTGCTCGAAGCCACTTTCGCTATAATCGGTAATCCCCAGATAGATCCGGTCGCGCGTACGGCGGATCAACCCCAATAACAAGCGATGCAGCGTCTCTTGGCGCGTTTGATACTCGGCCGAATCACTCCAGATCTCTTGGGGAGGCCAGTGTTGTGTCAATACATAGGGGTGCGTCAATGGCTGATAGAGCCGTTCCCACCAGCCACTTGCCCCAATGTCAAGCCAAAATTGGATGGCGACTGGCCGGTTGCGCATCATAAAGGTGTAGGCCGGCGCCAAAAAGACAGCATCTTCGGCGGTGCGCCAACCTGGGACAAAGAGCGCACTGAGCGCACCACTTTGTACCAATTGCACATAAGCTCGCCCCAAATCAAAGGCCTTGCCCCCATCCAGGGTAGCACTTTCCATGGCCCAGCGGAAATTACGTGCCGATTCAACTAATTGATTGGCAACCCGCGCCCCATCGCGATCCTCGTGAAACCCATAACCCGGCTGGCTGAGTACCTCGCCAAAGAGCCGGGCAAAGAATTGATCCAGCGGTGCCAGCTCCGGTGTCGCTCGATAGGCATAAATCCAATCGCGCAGCCGGTCATATGCCTCGCCGAGGGTGAAGGTAATCCGTTCTTGCATCTCGCTGACCAGCTCGCCAAAGCGCCCCAACTCAATCGTCCCGCGCCGCTCAGGATAGACAATACGCGTCAACAAGTGCGCCCGTACCGGATCCAGCCCCTGGATGGCCAGTGTCAGCGCCAGGGTGACATCGGGCATGGCGGGGCGGATACCCCAGTGCGGATGGGACAGACAAGCCAGCGTTAGCAGACAACGAGCGGCGGGTTCGGCCTCCAGTGCCCGGCTCGGACGGTGAGTGGTCAATTCGATCCCTGCTTCGCTGAGACCAGTTTCCAAACTAAAGCGGAGTGCGTCGCTCACAAAGGGCGCCAGGACGGCAATCTCGCCCGGCGGTACCCCATCTTGGTGGACCAGGCGCTTGATCTCCTCCACGGCCCAGCGGATCATTTGGGGATAAAAGCGGAAGCCCGTGCCAGGCACGATCAAGGGCAGCTGATCAATCGGCGCCGGTGGCGGCGTTGGCGAGCCGGCCGCGGGGCGCTGCAAGATACGGTCAATGCGCTGGCTGAAGCTTTCCAGCTCCGGCGGCATCACCCAACTCTCATCCAGCCGGATTTGCTGATCGCACGCCGCAGCTAGATCGGGCACACTGGCTGGATCGGCACCCAGAAAGACGCGGAAACCGGCATTCTCGTCGCTGATCAACAAGGCACTTTCCAGATGGGGCAACCATTGCAGGACCAAGCGTTGCGCGCTGATCGTATCCTCTTCCACATTGTCGAAAATCAAGTGCCGATGCGAGCGAAAGAGGTGGGTGCGGCTCCATTCGTTGACCAGCACGTGCCGGTTGAATAATTCAACTTGCAAGCTGAAGTCGATCAATGTCTGTTCCATACAGAGGTGGCGAAATCCATGGCTGATCCGCTGAGCGGCTCGCAGCGCATTGAGCCGGGCGGTACGTTGTTCGCCGCCGGGGACAGCCAACTCGAGCCGTTGATAGGCTTCGTCGATGGTGAAGCCTTGCAGCGCGGCCTTGTTGAGATTGTCCAGCACTTGGCTGATCACGCGGTTGCGCTCGATGCGGATGCCATCAAATTCGCCACGGGCCAAAGCCTCGTCCACCAGTTGCGCCATGTGAAATTGGCTGGTCTCCAGGTTGAGGAAGGTCGGCTCGCGGCGGCTATCGGCGAAGCCAGCGACCGTGGCCAAGAGCGGCCAATAAAGCTCGACCGATGCGCGGGCCAAACCGGCAAAGGTGGTGACTCGAACGGGCGGCCCCGGCGGTTGATCGGCTCCGCGCAACACGCGCGTATAGGGTTCGGCCAATGTCCGCTGTGCCGTCAGCACCAAAATATCATCGCCGCGCGTCCGTTCACGGCTGAGCAACCATTGAATCCGCGCCAAGCCCAGGCTTGTCTTGCCACTACCAAATGGGCCAGCGATAAAAAGTTTGTTGAGGGCTTGGATGTTGGGTAGAATAGACATTGGCGTTATACCATTTGTTTTTCAAATAGAGACAAGCATTACTCCGTCACTGAGTCCTAAAGCAAGTGACGAGATGCGAGTAGCAAGTTGCTAAGCGAAGTGCAAACTTGCTACTTTATTATACCATCACTGTCAAAGGAGTTCCTGGTTATGCAAACTTACGCCATCCCGCTGGTACCTGGCCCGGTTGATGTGCCGGCTGCAGTGCGTGCTGCCTATCAACAGTCATATGGGAGCCCCGATCTCGAGGACGAATTTTTTGAACTGTATCAAGCGTGCGAGCGGGGCTTGCAGCAGATCCTGGGCACTCAGCAAAGTGTGACGATCCAAACCGGCGAAGGCATGCTGGCACTGTGGGGCGCGATGAAAAGTGTGTTGCAACCTGGCAACCGCGTCTTGGCAGTGGCAACTGGGCTCTTTGGTTACGGCTTCGCAGACATGGCCCGCTCCTTGGGCATGCAGGTCGAAACGGTGGGCTTTGGCTATGATAGTGTTGCTGATCCCGACTTGGTACGGGATGCAGCGCGGCGGTTTCGCCCGCACTTGATCACGGCGGTGCATTGCGAAACGCCCAGCGGCACCCTCAATCCGTTGGGGGCCATTGGCGAGATCGCCCGGGAGGTCGATGCGCTCTATTATGTGGATTTTGTTGCCAGCGCCGGTGGGGTGGCAGTGGATGTCGATGCCAGCCATATCGACCTCGGCTTGCTCGGCAGCCAGAAGGTGCTCAGCTTGCCGGCGGACTTGTCGATGGTGAGTGTCAGTGAGCGGGCTTGGGAACGCGTATCCCAGGTGAATTATGCGGGCTATGATGCGCTGCTGCCCTGGCGCCATGCTGTACGTGACCGCTATTTCCCCTACACCCACAATTGGCCGGCGATGGCTGGACTTCGTGTAGCAATAGAAGGTTTGCTGACCGAGGGCTTGGAGCAGGCCTATCAACGGCATGCCACCGTGGCCCAAGCCTGCCGCGATGGCTTGCGCGCTGTGGGGATCGAGCTTTGGGCAGCCGATGAGGCGATCGCCTCGCCGACGGTCACTTGTGCGCATGTGCCGCAGGGCTGGACCTGGCAGGACTTTGACCGAGCGCTGCGCCGCCATGGCATGGCCGTGGGCGGAAATTATGGGCCGCTCGCGGGGAAAACCTTCCGCGTTGGGCACATGGGTGCGCAGGCGGATCTAGATTTGGTGCAACGTGGGCTGGCTGTGATTGCCGAGGTACTAAAACGATGAATCTTCATGATCTGTTTGCCACTCCGCGCCAGCGTACGCCGGATAAGGTCGCGCTGCAGTTTCTTTCTGAATCCGGCGAAGAGATCACCTATACCTACGAGCAGTTGCACCAAGCCGCTGAGCAATTGGCGGCAGGGTTGGCGGCGTGGGGCTTGCGCCACGGCGATCGGGTAGCCTTTTTCATCAGCAACCGGCCCGAATTTGTGATCGCCTATCTGGCGACGATCAAGCTGGGCGCCATCATGGTTCCGATCAATCTTCGCTATCGCCGCCTGGAATTAAGCCATATTCTGACGGATGCCGCGCCGCGCCTGCTGGTGACTGAGCGCAAGCATCTGCCGCTCTTTGACGAATTGAGCGATACCGACAAGGCGTCCTTGGAAGCGGTGGTACTGGCCGAGGAATTCGCCGCATGGCAAGCGTCAACGCCCCTGGCCGCGTCCCTTGTTCAGGCCGATGATCTGGCGTTGATCATGTACACATCGGGCACGACGGGGCGTAGCAAAGGTGCCATGTTGAGCCACAACAATGTCTTGGCTACAGTGACCGCTTTGTTGGCCGCCTGGGCATGGCACCCTGAGGATCGCCTCTTGCTCTGCTTGCCGCTGTTCCATACGCATGGATTGGTGGTCGGTTTGCATTGTGCCTTGGCTTGTGGTGCCACGGTGCGGCTGCGCCCGAGCTTTGACTGCGCCGCCACCATTCACGAACTGACCAGCGGGCTCGCCAATCTTTTCTTCGCCGTGCCGACGATCTATGTGCGGTTGGTCGAGGAATTGCAAAAACAGCCCCGGCTGGACTTCAGCACGGTGCGCCTCTTCTGTTCGGGGAGCGCACCGCTTGCTGCTGAGACGCTGACCGCATTCGCGGAATTGACCGGCCATACGATTCTGGAGCGCTACGGCATGACCGAAACGGGCATGAACCTGAGCAATCCTTACGTTGGTGAGCGGGTCCCGGGCAGCGTGGGCACGCCCTTGCCGGGTGTCTCGATCCGGATTGTGAATGATCAAGGCCAAGATGTGCCCTTGGGCGAAGTGGGCGAATTGTTGGTTCGCGGGGCTAATGTTTGTCTAGGGTATTGGCAGGCACTGGAGAAGACACAAGCCAGTTTCAGTACCGATGCTTTGGGCCGCCAATGGTTCCATACCGGCGACATCGCGCAGCAGGATCCCGCCACGGGTTATGTGACCCTGTTGGGGCGCCGCCACGAGTTAATCATCAGCGGCGGCTTTAACATCTACCCCCGTGAGATCGAAGAGATGTTGGTGACCTTCCCGGGTGTCAGTGAAGCTGCGGTGGTTGGCCAACCTGATCCGAAATGGGGTGAAGTGCCCTGCGCGTATTTGGTGTGCAACGCGCTGCTTGATCAGACGGCCCTGTTGGCTTATTGCAAAACCCAATTGGCCAGCTTCAAAGTCCCCAAAGAGATTCATCTGGTACCGGAATTGCCCCGCAATGCCATGGGCAAGATCCAAAAACATTTGCTCAAGGAATTGAGTGGGCAATAGACACGAGCAACGCAGGGGCTACCGAACAGTGGCCCCTGTGTGATTTGGGGGCCCTAGGCAACTTCGCTGGTACTGTTGGTCACCGCGACGATTTCCGCCATGATGGCTACGGCTATCTCCTCCGGGCGGCGGGCGCCAATCGACAGCCCGATCGGCGAGTGGATGCGGTCGACCTGCTCGGGGCTGAGGCCTAGTTCTAACAAGGCCGTGCGGCGACGGGCATGGGTCTTTTTCGAACCGAGCGCGCCAATATAGCGCGCCGGACTGGTGAGTGCAGCCGCCAGCGCAGGCACGTCGATTTTTTCGTCGTGCGTCAAGACCACCACATAGCTGGCTTCGTTGATATTCAGTTCGGGTAGGAGATCCGCCGGCCAGCCGATCAGCAACTGGTCGGCATGATGAAAGCGCTCGGGTGTGGCAAAGGCCGACCGCGCATCAACCACGATCGTCTGCATCCCCAAGGCTTTGCCAAAGGTGACCAAAGCAATGGCAATGTGCACCGCACCGACAATGATCAACCGCGGCGGTGGTGCATAGACTTCAACAAAGATATCGACCGGTTCGCCAGCTGCCTCCAGCGTAAAGCGGCTATTTTGTTGATCATGCAGCAACACTTGCGCCCGGTCGCGTACCTCATCATCCAGTGCGGCGCTGCCGAGGCTACCCATCACCTCGCCATCGGGCCAGAGCAGTAGCTTCTTCCCAATCCCTGGCCCCGCGATGACAGTGGCAACAGCGATCAATTTCCCTTGCTGAATTGCCTGGGTAAGAACGGCGAAGAGATCGGCCATAGCAAAACCCCTCTGTAACTAGGATCTACATGGATCACAAATTTGCTCAAACATTGGTGGCACTGGAGATGCGGTGCTCGTATTATCTCCGATGGCGCGCAAAAAGTCCAGGTTCTGTTATAATGCCACCAATGGCTATTGCTTTTATCTTCCGAATTTTGAACCGAAGTAGGTGGGACGCGCATGGACCTGATGGCACTGGTGGAACAGATTCGCGGCGGATTGATTGTCTCGTGTCAAGCCTTGCCGGATGAACCACTTTACGGCTCCGAGATCATGGCGCGTATGGCTGTAGCCGCATACCAAGGCGGGGCACGTGCCATCCGGGCGAATACCCCGCAAGATATCGCGGCCATTCGCCAGCGCGTGAATCTACCCCTAATCGGCCTGTACAAAGAGGACGTCCCGGGCTATCCTGTGTATATTACGCCGACGTTGGCCCATGCCCAAGCGGTCGCCGCGGCAGGCGCGGATGTGATCGCGATCGATGCCACTGCCCGCCCTCGCCCCCAACCAGGTACCCTGGCCGATTTCATTGCAGCCATTCATGAGACCACAGGCTGTTTGGTGCTGGCCGATATCGCGACGCTGGAAGAAGGTGTGGCGGCTGAGGCTGCGGGCGCGGATCTGATCTCGACCACGATGTCAGGCTACACGGCGGACAGTCCGCAACAGAGCGAGCCGGATGTAGAGCTTGTCTTGCATTTGAGCAAGCGGGTTTCGGTGCCCATTTTGGCTGAGGGGCGTTACCGACTGCCAGAACAGGTGCGCACAGCCTTGGCCTATGGCGCGACGGCTGTGGTCGTGGGGGGCGCCATCACCAGGCCACAAGCGATTACCCAATGGTTTGTTGATGGCCTGCGGTAAGCAACCCGTTGCACAAACTATCATTTCCTAGCCAAAAACTACTGATCAACAAGCGCGTGAACGATGAGTGAATCAATCCTTGTTTTGGATGTAGGAGGGACGAAGTTAGCTGCGGGCATCATGCTGCCCGATAACCGCTTGGTTTGTCGCCAAGAATCAGCAACCCTGGCCGAGACTGGTGGCTCCGCGGTCTTTGAGCGTTTGGTGGCGCTGGCAAAAGATGTGTTGCTCGCGTATAAAGAGGAATCGTCTTCTCCCTGTGAACCGGTGGCGATCGGCTTGGCCAGCGCTGGTTATATCGACCCAGACAGGGGAGAGGTGCTCTTCGCGACCGACAATTTACCCGGCTGGACGGGGATGCCGTTGGCCGAAAAGCTGCGTACTGCCTTCTGTCTGCCCGCCTTTGCTGCCAATGATGCCGCCTGTTTTGCGCTGGCCGAGGCAAATTTGGGCGCAGGGCAAGGGTACGGCGACGTGTTGGTGATTGCCGTTGGCACCGGGATTGGCGGGGGAATTGTGCGCCATGGTGAATTGTATCGCGGGTGGCAAGGGCGTGCCGGCGCGATTGGCCACCTCTGCGTTGAACCCACCAATGGCCGACCCTGCACCTGTGGCTTGCAAGGCTGCCTCGAATCCTATACTGCGACGCGTATTATGGTCGCCGAAAGCGGCTATGCCTCTATCCATGAACTCGCCCAGCAATATCGTGCCGGGAATGAAGAGCCCGCAGTCGAAGAAGCGGCTGTCTGGCTCGGGCGTGGCTTGGCCTCTGCCGCGCATCTCCTCGGCCCCGAAGCTATTGTGATCGGCGGCAGCGTTGGCTTATTGGGCGAGCGCTTCCTCGAAACAGTGACCGCCACCTTCCGCAAGCAAGTGATGCCGATTTACGCCACCATCCCTATTTTGCCCGGTCAACTGGCCGCCGATAGCGGTTTGTTGGGCGCTGGCTTGTTTGCGCGCCGCAGCCTCGCTATGCAGTCGCAGGAATTGACGCTATGATCGGCTTTGTCATCGTCTCGCACAGCCATGAAGTTGCGGTCAGCATCCGCGAGCTGGTCTTGCAGATGGTGCGCGAGCGGGTGCCAATAGCCGTGGCTGGTGGCATTGATGACGCTGTCGATCCCATTGGCACAGATGCTTTTCGCATCTTGGCCGCGATTGAATCTGTGTATAGCGATGATGGGGTGGTGGTCTTTATGGACCTGGGCAGCGCGATCTTAAGTGCCGAAACTGCCCTCGATTTTCTCCCATCCGAACAACGTGCCCGCGTGCACCTGTGTTCGGCCCCTTTGGTCGAAGGCCTGATCGCTGCCGTAATCCAGGCTACGGTGGGCGGCACCCTCGAGGAAGTATTGGCCGAGGCTGCGGGTGCCTTGGCTGCCAAGCAAGTTCAGCTAGGTCCCGCTGATGCTTCTCCTGCTCCATTGATTGCCGTTGAATCGGATGCTACAGGTTGGTATTTGACTGTGACCGTGGGCAATGAATTGGGCCTTCATGCTCGCCCAGCGATGCGCATCATTGATACCATCAATCAGTTTGATGCCGAAGTCTGGATCACGAAAGGCGAGACCACCGTCAATGCGGCGAGCATTAATCAAATTTTGACGCTGGCCGTTGAGCCCGGCGAAACAATTCGCTTTTATGCGACCGGCGTAGAAGCGGAGCAAGCCATCGCTGCCTTGGAGGCGTTGGCCAAGCTCAATTTTGCCGAGGCCGATGACGAGCCACTAGGGGTGCCCTCGCCGCTACCGCTGGCGCGCATTACCCATCCGGGGGATCTTGCAGGCTTGCCGGCTAGTGATGGTGTGGCCTATGGCCCGGTGATCCGCTTCGCGCCCACGCCGCTGCTTTTGCCCGAAGCCCTGCCCGAGGATCCTCAAGCCGCGCTCGAACAGTTGCGGCAAGCCTTGGAGTCTGCCAAAGCTGCCTTATTGGAGATCCAAGCGGCTAGCGCGCAACACTTAGGGGAAAATGAGGCCGCCATCTTTGCGGCGCAAGTGCGCTTGTTGGATGACCCTGATCTGCAGGCCCGGGCGCAGCAATTGATATTGGAAGAAGGGTATGGAGCTGCCAGCGCCTGGTATGCAGTGACCGATGCCGCCGCAGCCCAACTGCAAGGGCTAGCTGATCCTCGCTGGCAGCAGCATGCTAGTGATCTGTACGATGTGCAGACGCAAGTGCTCCAGCAGCTAACCCAAAGCGATTGTACTCTCTTTGCGCCGGAGCAGCCCTCGATCCTCGTGGCGCCC
>CAZMRA010000124.1:0-14024 GCA_964568485.1 uncultured Caldilineaceae bacterium
TGATATCCTCGCCAGGGAAGGCGGCTTGATGCATCTCTGTGCACATATCGCCGGGGTCCACCGCCACGACGGAGATACCCGCGGACCGCAATTCATTGGCCAGGGTCAAGGTTATCAGGTCGAGCGCAGCCTTGCTGGCGCCATACCCACCCCAGCCTTCATAGCCGCCGACTGCGGCATCACTGGAGATGTTGATCACCATACCGCGCTGCGCTTGTAACAGCGGCGCGGCTTGCTGGATCAGCGCCAGCGGGGCGAAGACGTTGGTCTCGAACACCTGCCGCAAGGTGAGTAATGGATAATCGAGCAGGGCCGGTTGGGGACTCGGACCGAGCATCGACGCGTTGTTGATCAGCAGATCCAAGCCCCCCAATTCGCGGGCGGCGTCAATCAAGCGCTGGCGATGGAGCGGATCGCTCACATCCCCGGTCAGCGTGATGATGGTTGAATCTCCTGGCGCCAAACTCCGGGCGGCGGCTTGCAGCGCCCCCTCCCTGCGGGCGGTCAGAATGAGATGATCGCCGCGTGCGGCGAAAAAGGCCGCCAACACTTGCCCCAATCCGCGGCTTGCGCCGGTAATCAAAACCACTTTATTCATGGTGCTCTCCTCCTGTCTTGTTCTCATCTGCACCCACCAGCAAGACGATGCGCCCCCGGCCGTGACCAGTCTGACTCCATTCGTGGGCCTGGCGCGCGGCGCTGAGTGGCACCGTCTTGCCCACGATCGCTTTGACCTCGCCCTTGGCGATCAACTCGGCGATGGCTTGTAAGGTCGCTGACGTAGGTAAGGTGGCATTGTGCATGGCGCGAATGCCATAGGCCTCGGCGAGGACCTGCGGTGGTTCCTCGAGCAGCGAAATCAACAATCCGCCCCGTTTGACGATCGGGATGGAGCGGCGCAGCGTCTCGCCTCCGATGGTGTCCAAAACCAGATCCACTTCCCCGACCGCACGCTCGAAGGGCGTCGTGGTATAGTCGATCACCTGGTCTGCCCCCAAGGAGCGCACAAACTCCACATTGCTCCACGAAGCAGTGGCGATCACGTGAGCGCCGCGCCAGTGGGCAAATTGCACGGCATAGGCCCCAACGCCTCCCGCACCACCATGGATCAGCACACGCTGGCCAGCCTGGAGCTTGCCATCCGAGAAGAGGGCTTCCCAGGCCGTTGTCGCGCCGCCGGAAATGGTCGCTGCTCCCACAAAGGAGAGTTCTGCGGGTTTAGGGGCCAATAAGCTGAAGACACCGGGCTGAAGGGCCGGCGGTGCCACTGGGGTCACCGTAAATTCGGCATAGGCCCCGCTGACCGTGCGGCCAAAGACAGCTTGGCCGGGCGCAAACGCTTCAACCCCCGGGCCTACGGCAGCAACAATCCCAGCCACTGCGGAGCCAGGAATCCATGGGAAGGGGATCGGCCGAAAGGCGTGAAAGCTGCCTTGGCGGGTCTTCCAATCCGCCGGCAGGACACCCGCCGCCCGTACTTCGATCAATACCTCGCCGACTTGGGGCTGCGGCCGCGGCACCGATTCGAGCGTCAAGACTTCGGGGCCGCCATATTGATGAATCCGAATGGCTTGCATGGTTGGTTGGCTCATGATTCTCGCTCCACTTTCTTGCCCTCAAGGCATTTGCGTTCCTACTGCCTTCAGGATAGCTGGTAAATCCGCGCCAGTCATTGATCATCGGGACGGATTGCACCTGTACCAAGGGGCAGGCTGCGCCACGCCGCTCCGTGCATGTGCGAATGCCGAGGAAATTGCGCGCACAAAACAGGGGAGCTCTTTGCGAGCTCCCCTGTCCAGGCAACGATGCGGTTCTAGCTAGTGGTGATCAGTTTCCGGCTTCAACCAGCCTAACGCTCCACCAATGCCAAAATGCGCTGGGCAACATCTGGACTGACCGGCGTCACCGATAACCGATTGCCTTTGCGCACCACGATCAATTCATCGCTGGTGAAGGTTGCTTGTAGTTCCTGCAGGGTCAGCACACGCGTAAATTTCTCCACAAACTTCACCCGCACAGTGTGCCAGCGGGGATTGTCCACGGTGCTTTTGGGATCAAAATAGTCCGAGGAGGGATCAAATTGGGTGGGATCGACGACCATGGGCTCGGTGACTTCGCAGAGCCCGGCAATGCCCAACGGCTCGGCGCTGGAGTGATAGAAGAAGCAGCGATCACCAACCTGGGCACTCTTCAAGTAATTGCGCGCTTGATAATTGCGGATCCCATCCCAGATTGTCTCGCCATCACGACACAAGTGATCGATGCTATAGACATCGGGTTCAGATTTGAGTAGCCAATAATTCATGTCTACCTCAGACGATAATTTTTGTTGTTTTTTACGATCTTTACTCCAGGAGCGGCCAGAATTCAAGAGCGCTTGATCAAGCCGCGCTGCGTGGCAATAGCCACCATTTCGGTGCGATTGCTGGCCGCCAATTTGCTCATAATCGAGCTGACGTGAAATTTGACGGTCCGCTCGGTGACCACCAAACGCGCTGCAATCTCTTTGTTGGGTAGGCCCTGCGCCACGAGATCTAACACTTCGGTTTCGCGCGCGGTCAGCAGGTTGGAGCCGCCACTTTCCTGTTCTTGTAACCGGTTGAACAGTCGAGTAGCCACTACCGGCTGCAAGAGCGAACCGCCCGCATGCACCACTCGAATGGCGTTGAATAATTCTTCCCGCGGCGCGCCCTTGAGCAGATACCCCTGCGCACCCGCCCGCACCGCTTTGACGATCCGATCGTCGGTATCGAAAGCAGTAAAGACAATCGTGCGGATCGGCTGGGAGCCCGCGGCCAAGCGACGCAGCGTCTCCACCCCATCCAAGCCGGGCATTTCTAAATCCAACAGCAGCACGTCGGGTTGGAGCTGGGCAACTTGCCGTAATACCGCTTCCCCATGTTCAGCCGTACCAACCACGCTAAAATCAGCTTGTGTACTCAAGACAGCGACCAATCCATCGCGCACAATGGGATGATCATCAGCAATCAGAATGCGAATCATAACTCAGTTGCCTTCATCGCTTCGCCCCAGCTTACAATGGTACTGTCACTTCAATTTTGGTGCCTGCACCCGGGGAGCTTTGGAGTTTAAATGTGCCCCCCAATAAGTTAACCCGCTCGTTCATCCCGACGATGCCGTAGCGGTTGAGCTCAATACAATTCTCTTCAAAGCCGCGGCCATTGTCGCTGATCCGCAACACGACCCTTTCCGGCGTGATCTGCAACTTGAGCTTGACCATACTGGCCTCGGCATGTTGCGCCACATTGTTCAAGGCCTCTTGTGCCACGCGATACAGACCAGCCTCTACCGCCACCGGCAAGGGATGAGCGCCGCCATAGACGCGAAATTGGCTGCGCAGCCCGCTCTCGGCCAAAACTGTTTGCAGCAATTTCTTCAGTGCCTCGGGCAAACTACGCCCTTCCAAGGGCGCCGCACGTAGATCATGGACCGAGCGCCGCGCTTCTTCCAGATTGGCGCGGGTCAATTTCAAAGCCTGCTGCACCGCTTGTTGGACTCGCTCCAGTTCTCCGCCACCGGCTAGCAGGGCATCTGCCGTCTCCAGTTGCAAGGTGATCGCCGACAATCCCTGCGCTAATGTATCGTGGATCTCTCGCGCTAGCCGGTTGCGTTCTTCCAATGCGCCGAGTTGGCTGCTGGCCGCAAAGAGGCGCGCCCGCTCGATCGCAATCCCCAACATATCGCCGACCGTGTAAAGCAAGCGCAGGTCAGCCGACGAGAGTTCGCGCCAATCGCGGCTGGCCACATTCAACATGCCCACTGCCTTGCCATGGGCGTTGAGCGGAATGCTGGCATGATAGCGCAATCCCTCGGTGCCATGCATTAGCCCGGCCAGCCGCTCGCAGGTGATTACATTAATATTGGCCGCGTTATCCATCTGACCGGCGAGATAACTGTCCAAACAATAACAACTGCCTTCCATGCGGCTGGGTGTATTGGCCAACGCCGGCGGCAAATTTTGCGCGGCAGCCAAATAGGGTTCCCCCTGCTCTTCGCTGAGCAGCAAGATCCAACCAGTGTGCAGATCGAGCAAATCCGCCACTTGTGCCAAGGTGGTGCGCAGGGCATCACGCAGATCGACCGAGCGGTTGAGCGATTGCGCCACCGTATTAATGATGGTCAATTCACGATTAAGCCGGTCAAGCTTCTGAGTTTCGGCGGGTGACATAGACTAGGCATCCTCGGACAACACAGATCACGATACGCACTGGGAGGTATATCAAAGTATATCATGGATCGGCCTGATGCGTCGGTCTGCTACCATCCACCATCTATTTTTTACTGCCCTCTGCGGATGCAGTAAACTACAAGCATCAACCGAATCAGTGAGGATAAGACGATGACCCTACGGATCGAAGTACGGAGTAAACACGAGCGCAGCGGCCAATCTATTCTGCAAGCCGCGGCAGCGCTCAACCTGACAGGCCTGCGCGAATGTCAGATCGTGCGGCTCTATTTCTTGGCCGAAGACCCGGGTGAAGCCGCGGTGCAGCGTCTTGCAAGCTTACTTCTTGCCGATCCGGTGATGGATCAGGCCAGTTGGCAACCAGCGGCGGATGTCTCACAAGCCAGTAGCAATGACCAATACTCGTTGGTCGAAGTGGCACCGCGCCCCGGCGTCACCGATGTGCCCGCCCGCGAGCTAGAGCGTGGCATGGTCGAAATTGGTCTGCCTGCCTGGCCGGTAGCGACGGGAACACGGTATGAATTGTATGGGGACTTGACTACAGCCGAGCTGCATCGCTTGGCCCGGCAAGTGCTCTGCAACGAAACCGTGCAGCATTACACCCTGGGACCAATCACACCACAATTTCATACCGAAACGGTGGCGGGCGACCATGTCGAGATTATCCCCATCCGCGATCTCAACGCGGAAGCCTTGATGGCCCTCAGTCGGCAGCGTTTACTGGCGCTTGATCTACACGAAATGCAAGCGATTCAAGAATTTTATCAAGAAGCCCAGCGCGACCCGACCGATGTGGAGCTGGAAACGCTTGCCCAGACTTGGTCGGAGCATTGTGTCCACAAGACCTTCAAGGCGACGATCGACTTTACTTGGCAGGATGCAGATGGCACGATCCGCAGCAGCAAGCAGATCGATGGCCTGCTCAAGCAATATATTCGCGCCGCCACTGATCGTCTGAAACCCGACTGGCTGCATTCCGCCTTTGTCGACAACGCGGGCATCATCGCCTTTGACGAGCACTTTGACTTGGCCTTCAAGGTCGAAACGCACAACCACCCCTCGGCGCTCGAACCCTTTGGGGGGGCCAATACTGGTGTGGGCGGCGTTGTGCGCGACATCCTTGGCGTGTCAGCTCGCCCCATCGCCACCACGGATGTGCTCTGCTTCGGGCCGCAAGATTTTCCAATTGCCGACTTGCCAGCCGGTGTGCTACATCCCAAGCGCATCGCTGACGGTGTTGTCGCAGGGATTGGCGATTATGGCAACAAATTAGGCTTGCCCACGGTCAATGGCGCGGTGCTCTATGATCAGGGCTACTTGGGCAACCCGCTGGTCTTCTGCGGGTGTGTTGGGCTCTTGCCACGCAGCAGCCACCCGACCGAGAGCAACGTGGGCGATCTGATCGTCGCGCTCGGTGGGCGCACTGGCCGCGATGGCATCCACGGGGCCACCTTCTCTTCCGCTGAGCTAACCCATGAAACCACTGAACTTGCCGGTAGCGCAGTGCAGATCGGCGATCCGATCACAGAAAAGGGCTTGATTGAACTGGTCGAAGCAGCACGTGATCAGCAGCTTTATACGGCGATCACCGACTGCGGCGCCGGTGGCTTCTCTTCCGCCGTGGGCGAAATGGGCAAGGAATTGGGGGTCAGCGTTGAGTTGACCCATGCCCCGCTCAAATATGGCGGTCTCCAACCGTGGGAGATTTGGATCTCCGAGGCGCAAGAGCGGTTGGTGATGGCTGTGCCACCCGACAAGTTAGCCGCTTTGCAGGCCCTGGCTGATCGCTGGGATGTTGAAATTTGTGTCTTGGGGCACTTCACCGGCGATGGTCAATTGCGGGTGCATCATGCCGGCAAGGTCGTGGCCGATCTGCCGATGAACTTCCTGCACGATGGCTTGCCCCAGCGTACGCTATCCGCCCACTGGCAAGAGCCAGCGCCCGTAACGACGCCAGCCCCAGTTGTGGCCGATGCCAATGCCGTGCTGCTGCAGCTGTTAGCCCATCCTAACATTGCCAGCAAAGAAGCGATCATCCGGCGCTATGACCACGAAGTGCGCGGCGGCACCATTGTTCGCCCCACTGTCGGCATTCAACTCGATGGTCCATCAGATGCTGCGGTGCTCAAACCGTTGGGCACGTGGGAACACAACCAAGCCTTTGCCTTGAGCGTGGGGATCAATCCGCTCTTAGGGCAGCGCGATCCCTATGCCATGGCCATTGCTGTGGTCGATGAAGCCTTCCGCAATATCGTGGCCGTTGGTGCAGATCCCGACCGCATCGCCATTCTCGACAATTTCTGTTGGGGCAACCCGCGCTTACCCGATCGGTTGGGTTCCTTGGTGCGGGCCTGCCAAGGCTGTTATGATGCGGCGCTTCAATATGCCGCCCCCTTCATCTCCGGTAAAGACAGCCTGAACAACGAATTTAATGGCCAGCCCATTCCAGGCACGCTGCTCATCTCGGCGATTGGCTTGGTGCCCGATCTGCACCAGACCGTCACGTCATCCCTCAAGATGGCAGGCAATCGCCTCTACTTGATCGGCGAGCCTGTGCCTGCCTTGGGTGGTTCGCTCTTGGCCCAATTGCTGGATTATGCTGGTGGTGAACTGCCGTCTCCGCTGGCCAATCCGCTGGGCCGCTATCGCGCGCTGCATCGGGCCATCCGCCAAGGATTGGTGCGCGCCTGCCACGATCTGAGTGAAGGTGGGTTGGCCGTTGCCCTGGCCGAAATGTGCATTGGCGGCCGCTTTGGTGCGCAGGTAAATTTAGATGCGCTCCAGGCCACTGATAGCTCCGGCGCGGTGGAAACATTACTCTTTGGTGAGGCCAATGGCCGCTTGCTCGTCGAAGTAAGCCCGGAAGACGCACCAGCCTTCGAGGCGGAGTTTGCCGACGAACCGCTCACCTGCTTGGGCGAAGTTGCGGACAATCCCTACTTGGTGATCAGCCAGGGGGATCGCCCCTTGATCAATCTCACAGTCGCTACTCTGGTAGCAACCTGGAAAGGAACCGGCGAATGAAGCCTTCCATTCTGATTCTGCATGCCTCTGGCACCAACCGCGACGGCGAAGCCGCACGCGCCTGTGAATTGGCTGGCGGCGCGCCCGAAATTGTGCACATCAATCAATTGCGCCGCGGGGAGCGCCGGTTTAGCGACTATCAGATGTTATTGCTGCCGGGCGGTTTCTCTTATGGGGATGCGTTGGGCGCAGGGGCCCGCTTGGCCCTCGATTTGCAAGTCTATTTTCATGAGGAATTACAAGGCTTCGTGGAAAGTGGACGGCCGGTACTAGGCATCTGCAATGGCTTCCAGACCCTGGTCAAAGCGGGCATTCTGCCCGGAGTGACAGCTGAGGGTATTCAGCCAACCTCGCGCAAGGTGACCCTAACCGAGAATCATCTCGGGCAATTTGAATGTCGGTGGGTGCACCTGTCGGTGAACCGCTCGGCGCGCGCAGGCTTTTTGGCCGAAATTGATGAGCTGATCTTTTGCCCGGTGGCCCATGGCGAGGGCAACTTCCAGGTGGCTGATCAAGAGACCCTGAATGAGCTAGAGAATGAGCAGCTGATTGCCTTGCGCTATGTGGATGAACAGGGCAACGTCGCCACGGGGCGCTACCCACTCAATCCCAACGGCTCGATAGCCGATATTGCCGGGATCTGTAATCGCCAGGGCAATGTGCTCGGGCTGATGCCTCACCCCGAAGACCATATTCTGCCGGTGCAAAATCCGCGCGGCACCACCGGTCAACTGGGGCTGAGCCTGTTTAGTGCGTTCATCAAAGCGCTGAATTGAAAGAAGCACGTACGGCGGGGCCAGCAAAGCCCCGCTTACGGCTGTGACGCGCAGGCAACCGGGAGCAAAGCACAAGCTTGGTCGGGAGTGCGCGGCCGGGCCACCGTCACATTGCCCACCCAAAACTCGTTGCGCGCTGAGCTGCCATCCTCGGCCAGCAGCTCGGCGCGTTCCCCACTCTGCCCCTCATAGAGTCCAACCACCAGACTGAGCACCTGGCCCACTGGGGTCTCGGGCGGCACCACCACCGTACGCGCATCAAAGTAAGTCGGGCCTAGTTGCGGTAAGGGTGGCCCATCCTGCTGGGCAATGGTCACCCCCTCAGCATTGCGCAGATGCACAAAGACCGACCAGCCCGCCGGCCACTCCGCCAGATCCTCCCAATGCAACCACAGCGTTACTGGTTCGCCGGGGTAGGCGCTAGTCGATAAAAGCTGGGCGCGGGCCGGAATCTCCTGTTCGCCGGTCAAGCGAAAGTGCGCTGAATGACTCGTTGGCGCCGCTTCTATCTGTCGAGTGCCCGAATACAGCGTCTGGATCGTGCCATCCGCGTCGCGCCACCCAGCCAGCGCCAATCGCTCTTCGGGGCTGACCAGCACTTGCCACAGCCGCGGCAAATAGAGGGTCGGCGTGGTAATGCGAATGATGTCACCTGGTTGCCAGCGCTCCGGCGGATACCAGATCAGGGCAGGGGGGGTGATAGTGCCCAAGGTATAGAGCACCTCGCCCTGACCGTCGCGGATGCTCAACGTGGGCTGGTGGTGCGTGGGATCAAAATCGGTTCCGATCCGCCATTCGCTCACCACTTGGGTCTGGCGCCAGCGCGGCCAATCGCTGAAGGAGACATTGGCCACCTGGAGTGGCTCGTCGGGGATCGTCGCGGACGCTGTTCGCCGCGCAAAACTGTAAAAGGCGTCGGGGATAGTCTTCTCGCTTGCCCCACGGCGCAACAACAAAAAACCATCTATACCATCGACTACGCCCCAATCCGCGGTCAACATGGCATCCACCGTCGCTTTGAGATCCCCTGGCGCCATGTCAGTATTGGTCGTCACGTCGAGTAATGCCCACTCCGCCGGCGTCGGCGCCTCCAACCCCAACGGGAATTGATAGATGTAGCGCCGATGGCTGAAATGGGGATGAACCGCCGCCGTGGCCGTCAGCGGAGCATCAGCCGGGATCTGCGCTTTGAATCGTTCCAGCAACCGGTGATGGGAAGTGATGCGCACGGGGTCGTAGCGGCCACCAAAGGGGCCACGCCCCAACCAGTCATAAGCCGCCACACCACAACCGATCAACCAGAGCGCCAGGACCAAGGCGATCAACGGACGAAGCGCCGTGCGCGCATTGCGGACCAGCGCGATCAAGGCCATCATGACGGCGCTGGCAGCGGGTAAATATTGAAAACCAAAGGAGGTCTGATTCGTGCGCCGCCCAAACCAGCGCCAAATGCGCCCCAATCCATACGCTGCACTGGCCGCCACATAGGGCACCAACGGCGCGCTGTAATGAAATTCTCCGTAATATTGGGCCGCGTATGCACTGAGCAGATTGGCCAACAGCAAGGGCAGCGAGAGCAGCAAAATCTCGGGCGCAAGCAGGCTCAGGAAGCCAAAGGGCAGTAGCAATTTGACCAGATAAGCCACCCGCGCCGGCTCCGTGGCAATCTGCCAGACCAGCCGGGGCTGCGTCACGAAGCTACGCAGAATATCCAGCGGCGAATTGCCGAGCGCGCCGTAACGAGCAAAGTAACCGCTCTCCGCCACCCCGTAAACTTCTACGGCATGGGCTGGCACAATCACAAAGGTGGCAATATAGAACCAAACCAGCGAAAGGAGGAAGAGCGCTCCAAAGAGCAGGAACGGGCCAGCGACGCGCGGCTGGTCAGCGGTGCAGGTGGCCAGCCACAGCCGCCAAGCAGCCCAACAGGCCAATCCTGCCGCTAGCAAAGCCATCTCTTCTTTGACCAGCGCAACCAGCAGCGTAGCGACCGCAAATTGTCTCCAACGGCGCCGTTCCACCGCCCAAAAGGCCCACAGTAACAGGGGCACAGCCAGCGGTCCGGCGTGGAATTCGGTCAGCAGTGCGGATTGGAGTTGGGGAGTCAACAAATAGGCCACCACCAGCGCCAAGGCCAATGGCCGCGTCAATTGTTGCAGCGGCTCCAACTGCCAGATCTGCACGCGGGCTGCGGCAGACAAGAGTTGATCGAGTTTAAGGCGCGCCAGTTCATAGAGCGGCCATGCACCAACCGCCACCACCACCACCTGGAGCAGCAGCAAGGCGCGGACATCGTCCCACACCCAGAAGATCGGGCTGATCACGGCAAGGATCGGCTCGACGTGATCGGTCATGCGGGTGGCTAGATAGCCGTTGTCGGTCTGCTCGACAAAGCGCCCACGGCTACTATTCCACACCGCTTGATCGATCTGCCCCAGGTCCGAGCGATGGGTGCGCATGCCTGCGTGGAGATCCCAAGCCAGGTCGGTGAAGATCGCGCAATAGAGCAGAATGCCGACCACAAGCCAGAGACGATAGCCATCCTGCCCCAGGGAGCGCAGCAAGCTATTCATGCAAGGCAACAGTCAATGCGGCGGCAACTTGCTCGACGGCAGCTTCGTCGAGTAATGGATGCATGGGTAAGGAAAGAATCTCTGCGGCGAGCGCTTCGGTCTGCGGCAGGCCGTGCGCAGGCGCGTATTGGGTGTAGGGAGGCTGTTGGTGAACTGGCACTGGATAGTGAATGGCACTGCCGATCCCCTGCTGTCGCAAGCGCTGCTGCACTTGATCGCGATTCGGCACCCGCACCACGTAGAGGTGATAGACATGCTGTGAACCAGGCCGCTCCACCGGGCGCACGACTTCTGCGGGCAGATGCTTGACATAGTGAGCGGCCATTCGGCGTCGTTGCTCATTCCAAGCATCCAACACTGCGAGCTTGACGCGTAAAATCGCGGCCTGCATTTCATCGAGGCGGCTGTTGAGCCCTTCGATCTGCGAGACGTAGCGGGCTTGGGGCGTCCAGCCATATTCGCGCAGCGCCCGGACTCGCTCGATCAGCGTGGGGTCACTGCTCACCACTGCGCCACCATCGCCCAAAGCGCCCAGATTCTTGGTCGGGTAAAAGGAGAAGCAGGCGAGATCGCCCCAAGTGCCGACGCGGCGCCCGTGATAAATGGCCCCATGGGCTTGTGCACAATCTTCGATCACCCGCAGGCCATGCGTTTTCGCCAACGCCAGAATCGGTTCTAAATCGGCGGGATGGCCATACAAATGCACCGGAATGATCGCTCGCGTGCGCGGAGTGATGGCCGCCTCGATCAGCGCGGGGTCAATCGTGTAGGTCACTGGATCCACATCCACCAAAATCGGTGTGGCCCCGACCAGGCGAATCGCGGCGACCGTGGCGACCGCGGTATGGGACACCGTGATCACCTCGTCCCCTGGGCCGACGTCACAAGCCAAGAGGGCGAGTTGCAGCGCATCGGTGCCCGAATTCACCCCGACACAATCCAGGGGACGCTCTGCCTGTTCACCCTGAATCATTTCGTCGGTGGCGCAGAGCATCACTTGCAAGTTGGCTTGCAGATAGGCCGCAAATTCCGCCTCGAATGCCGCCACTTCGCGACCAAGAATGTACCAGCCGCTATCGAGCGTGCGCGCCACCGCCGCGTCGATCTCGGTTTTGAGGGCGAGGTATTGCCCGCGCATATCCACAACAGGGATGGACTGAGTTGGTTGCATCATTGATTTTTATTGCCGAATCATCTAAGATGAATTGCTGATCATAGGCAAGTGTACTGGTGACACTGCGAATTGTCCAAGATCATTCAGGCGTGGGTTGCGGAAAGGCCGCCGCGCCGGGATGCACATCGGGTGGAATCCCCAAAAACGCTAAACTTCTTTCGGATGGCCTAAGAAGGAATCGGTTTCTGTTGCGCAAGTGGTTACGTTCTTTTGATCCGTATTTGTTGCTCCTGCTGGGCTTGAGCCTCCTGGCATTGACCCCGCTATTCGCGCCCGGCTACTTTTACGCCGCGCACGATGGGCGGCATAGCGTCTTTTTTGTCACCATGTTTGATGAAGCGTTCCGCGATGGGGCGCTTTGGCCGCGCTGGGCCATGCATCACAACCAAGGCTATGGCTATCCCACCTTTGTAATCCAAGCCCCGCTGGCGTTTTATCTCACCGAAGTCTTGATGTTACTCGGCCTGGGCGTGACCAATGCCGTCAAAGTAGGCTGGGCCCTCGGCTTTTTGTTCAGCGGCTGGGGCATGTATGCCTTGATCCGCGCCTGGCTGAGCGACACCGAAGCACACGAGCCCGAACATCGCAACGATTGGTCGGCATTGGCCGCTCTGGTAGCGGGGCTCTTTTATGTCTTTGCCCCCTACCACCTACTCGATATGTACGTGCGGGCCGCGTATGCCGAAACCATGTTGATCGCCTGGTTCCCTTGGGTGATCCTGGCCTTTGATCGCTTGATCCTGCGTGGCCTGGCGCCGGGATGGATGGGACGCTTATTGCTAGCTGCGCTCAGCTTTGGCGGGCTGCTGTTGACACATGTCTTTGCCCTGCCGGCCGCGGCCCCGCTGGTGATCCTCTTTGTGCTCTTTCGCTTGTGGCAATCTCTATGGACCAGCGGCGGCGCTTTGACCCGCGAGTGGCTCACCAAACTGGTATTGGCCGGGGGCGGCGGTGTCACCGGTCTCTTGCTAGCGACCATTTTCATTTTGCCCTTATTGGCCGAAGGTCCCCTCTTGGCGCAGGAAGTCTTCACCACTGCCACCTATTACTACGAGCGCCACTGGATCTATTGGGGCCAATTCTTGAGTCCATTTTGGGGATATGGCTATTCGGATGACCCAAACGGAGCGAATGACGGCATGGGCTTTCAACTGGGGCTGCTACATAGCCTCTTGCTGTTGATTGGCTTGGGGGTGCTATGGCGCACCCGCGGCGCGCAACGGTGGCGGCTCGCCTTTTTACTGGTGAGCTCGCTGCTGATCTTGGCCAGTATGACACCGCTGGCCGCGCCAGTCTGGCGAGCGATCAGCCAACTCGCCGTGATTCAATTCCCGTGGCGGCTGTTGGCGCTCAGCAGCTTTACCCTCAGCGCGCTGGCCGGTCTCGTCCTGGGAGAATTGGGAGCAGCGCGCCAACGTTCGCACAACGAGGGAGCCGCCATTCTGCTGATTGGAGCGTTGGTGGTCGCCATCAGTGCCCAGTATAGCCAGCCCGCCGCTCTCGATCCGATCGAACCATGGCGCGAAGATGGCCGAGCGGTCGCACAATTCGAGCGGGAACATCCCGACATGTTGGGCTATACCCGCCAGGTGCTTGAACCCTTTACCACCTCGCCCATGAGCGAACAATACGCAGACATGACGGGCGAGTTCGACAAGCAGCAACTGGCGCGGCTCGGTATTGTGCAAGGGAGAGGCGAAGTCCTCAGCAACTATAGCGGTGGAGAAAGCTTTGGCGGCGAAGTGGAAATGGCCGAGCCGGGCGTCGTCCAAGTGCGCATTTATAACTTCCCCGGCTGGCAAGTCAAGCTGGATGGTCAACCGGTCGAGTTTCGCACTTCGCCACCGTATGGGCTGATCGAGTTGGATGTCCCAGCGGGCCGTCACCGCATTGATGTGCGCATGGGCAGCACCCCAGTGCGCACGGCGGGTACGTTAATCAGCGGGGGGACACTGCTAGTGTTGATTCTGTTATGGCTATACGAATCTACGCAATCTAAGCAGTTCATTCTTCGGGGGCGTACTGCGCCCAATGTTGCCGATAGTACGCCAGCGTAGTGGCTAGCCCTGTGCGCAGATCGGTCGTCGGCCGCCAGCCAAGAGCTTGCTCAATTTTGGTATAGCTTGAATAGACATCGCCGATGTCGATCTTTTTGCGCTCAATGGGCCAGGGCACCAGCTCCACTGAACCCTGCCCACTCAGCTCCACCAACAAGTGAGCAAGCTCATACAGGCTGACGGGCCCATCCCCGCCCAAGTTGTAGACTTCGC
>CAZMRA010000125.1:0-14006 GCA_964568485.1 uncultured Caldilineaceae bacterium
GCGTGAGATTGGTCAGCGTCAGGGAACCGCCATCACTCACCAAGAAGATCTGGCGGAGATCCTCGCCGCTCAAGGTGACCAAACCGTTGCCTGCGATCACCGTTGGTTGGTCGATCACATTGGTGTTCACGTTGATGATGTGCCCATTTGGGCCACAATCAAACGTAACCAAACCGCCCCCAGCCAACGCCGCGGACAAGGCGTTGCCATCACAACTGGCAGGCGTGCCATCGCCCACGACCCCGGCCGCAGCGACTGGCTGAGCAGCTCCCAACCCAACGACAAGCCCCAGTAGTACGGCGATGAGCCACCACCAAAAACGAATTTTCTTTGTTGCCTGCATGGGAACATCCTTTTGAAATCGTAAAATTATTTTTTGTTTGAGCTGCCAGTTTAGCATAAAAAGGCGAACAAACGACGGCGCGCACCACTGGCTAGCTGTGCATTACAACACACAACGAGGGACGGCAACGGAAAGGCCAGCTACCGTCCCTCGTCTTTGGTTAGCTGCTTACCGCCGAATCATCGGCAGGTAGAGCTGAGTCTCCTCGCTCACGATCGCATCGGTCAGGCGCAAGGTGACTAGCGCCGAGTGCGTCACGCTCCCATCGGGGGCCAGGCTTTCGGCCTGCACAATCACTTGCCCAGTAGGCTGGCTGCCTTTGCTGAAGCTGGCGATCACTTGTCCATTGGCATCACTGGTACCTGTGTAAACCTCGCTGCCATTGATGGTGCCCTGACTGCCATCGTCATCGCTCACACTGATCCGGATCTTGTAACCGCTGAGCGGATCACCCCACGGATCACGCACGGTGGCGACCAGAGCAGCCGAGTTCACCCCACGCAGATCAGTGGGCGTGGCGGTCAGGGTGAGTTCGGCCACTTGGGGCGGACGAATCGGCACGCTCGTCGAAACTGGCACACCTTCAACCACGGCGTAGATCTGCGCAATGCCGGTCTGCGTACCAGCAGTCAAGGTGACGGGCATGCGCCCGTTGATGAACAACCCATCTGGATGACCGACCACAGTGCCCAGGGTACTACTGATTGTATAGCCCAAATTGATGGTACGCCCTGACACTGCGCCTTGATCATCCAAAATGTAAATCGACATGAAGGCTTGGTCTTGGCCGTTGGGACGCAGCGGAATCAATTCCCAAGGATTGTCGAAGGCAAAGCCCGCAATGGGCCGGAAGAGCCGCACAGTGGCTTTATCGCCACCGACAATCGTTCCTTGATAGATCTCGGTCACGGTGAAGCTGACTTCGCCAATCTCGCCGCCGGGTTGATCGGTCAACATGCGCATGAGCGAGACATAACGGAGCCTTGTAGCGCCCGCCTCGGCACAAAAGGCATCGACCGGTTCTATACTCCACCCCTCTGGGACATCCACCTCAACGATGTAACAACGCGTCTCAACATCCAGGTTTGTAATCTGGAACGGCACTTCAACGCGCGAATTAAAGAAGCCTTCAACTTCCGGCAGTGCTGCGACCACGTCAACCGGCTGGAAGTTGTAAGGAATCGGGTCATTGCGGGTAATGGTTTCCCCACCGATCTGCCCGGCGACCCAGAGGTAACCGATACCGAATGCCGATGGCGTAAAGTCATCGCCACCAAAAATACCATCCCCGGCAAGTCCATCGTCATGTTGCCCGTCATCATAAAGCGCAAATTGGTTGCCGACACGCTTGCCGACACCGGTTTGCAGCCAGCCGGAGAGCAGACCATCATCCGTGCTGCCGCCTAGGTCGATCCGGAATTTTTGCGCATTCGCAGGCCGGGTATACTTGCCCAACCCCTTGGGCTGGATCGGACTAGTGGCCATGGCCGTAAAGGAGAAGGTACCTTCCCCGGTCTCCCCGGCATCGATGGTCGCCTGCCAAGTGCCTGCCCGCCCGTTGATGTTGGCTTGCACATATTGCACCAATCCACCATTCAAGCTCAGGCAGATCACATTATCCGCATCACCGCAATCGACCGCTGTGCCATCCGGATAACGCACAACCATCGGCGCGAAGCTGCCGCTATAGCCAGTTTGCAAGAAGCCGATGCTCTGAATCTGCGAATCGATCGCTACGGTGTAGGTTTTGGTCGGCTGCGGTGGGGCCGGGACAAATTTGTAGCCTCTGCCGTTAAATGCACCAGCCAGATCCTGATTGCTGACGATGACGCGTTGGTTGTTGCGGATATCGGTAACGCCAATTTGGGCGACCGACGTATCAACGGAAGAGACTGCTCTGTACTGATAGCGGATTTCGCCCGTGTTCAAGTTCAGCAAGGCTTGGAAGGCACGTTCCTCATTATATAGGCGGCGCCCCTCCGTCGTGATCACAAACCAGCCGTCGACTTGTTGACTATAGACCCGCACATCGATTTGCGTCGGAGCTTCTGGCGCCAGCGCGGCTTGGGCACGCGGCCCCACGTAATACCACAACAAATCGGTATATAAAATGTCCAACGTTGGGGCGTCGAGTGCGCTCCCCATGAGCAAATAGCCATCCTCGTTGGCCCAAGCCAGCGAAGTTTGCTGCCCATAAATTGAGAAGGGCTGCGGGAAATCGACTCGGATCGCGGCAGCCGAGGGGTTCCCCAGATAGGTACCACCAGCACCGGGGTTGACCCAGGCATACTCGTTATCTTCCAAGCGATCCCAGCGATAGGTGTGGCGGTCGCTGACATAATCACTCCATTTGCCCGCCCCAGCACTGTGACTGGCTTGTGCCCGCAGAATGTCGATGGCATTGGCCAGTTGCTCGGGTGGGACGTAGAGGAAATTGCCACCCGTGCCCAACGCCGTGAGCAAATAGGGAACAATGCCAGCATTCTGAGAGCCATCGGCAGCTAACCCCAAATAGCCCTGTTCCGGAGCGCTCACTTTGCTCTGGATCGTTGGCGGGGTGCCACAGCCACCGAGCATGACGATTGAGCCGCGCAGCAAGCGGCCGGTCAACAACTGGCGAGTATGCTCAATATAGGGCGATGACTTAGCTTCGCCATCGGTATAGGCCCAAATTTGACCATCGTATTTACCCGGAGCCGCCTTTGCCATGGCCTGCAGCGCAGTGGTCGGGCAACCATCATCGGTGCCGCTGGCGGTCAATCCGGTGATCACGGGGTTGATCTGCGGCGGGAAGAAGAGACCTTGGGCCACAGGCATCAGCGGATTGGCAGCATCAAACGTGAAGATGTAGTGTTCCGTGCCGCGTGGGTTGCGGGTGAGATCATTCACCTGCTCGCGCAACAGCGCCTTGACCGCCTCGATCTTCGGGGTGCCGGCCGGACTGGCCATGCTGGTGCTAGTATCCACAATCATGGTCACTTGATCCCACCAGCGATAATCGTAGGGGGCAGCCGCGGCGTTGGTGGCGACTAGGCTGGCAGTCGTCAAGAGTGGCTCGGCACTGGCGGCCATGCTGGCAGCAAAGGGATTGCTGATATTGACATTCTGGACCACGGTGGCCGCAGTGGTAGCGTCGGTGGGGAAGCTCAGATCGCGCCAGACACGCAGATAGCGCGCCATGTTGCACTGCGTGTTGCCACGAAAACCGGCATCGGTATAGGCCTTGAGCACGCGATCGATGCCATGATTGAAGTTGTCACTGCCATCATTGGCAGTATCGATGAAGTCCCAAAGCAGGGCGGCCACTGCGCCTTCGTTGAGCGGGCTGGCTGTCCCCGGCAGATTCTCGAAATCGACTGTCGGGCCAGTGGGATCAATATAGAAGTTGACATTCGGCGAACCGGGCATGATCGTACGCGCTGCACTCTGATAGAAATCGGGGAAGCCTTCACCCCACGAAAGCTTATCGCCATTCGTGCCCGTATTCATACCGGGTAACGTGTGTGGACCACCGGGGTTTTGATTGCAGCTAAATTGGTGATCGGCAAAGTGGCCCCATTCGTGAATGATCACCGAGTCGTCCCACTGATCCGTGCTAGAAGCGTCGCCAGCGATCACCAGGATGTTGCGGTTATCGCTATAGAACGAGCCTGTGCCCTTGCCAGCTTCCCACAAGACCCGCACGGAGCGATCAAAGAAGGGGGCCCCAGCACCGAGGTTGTTGTTCCAATAACGCCAAGCCCAATAGAGGCTGTGCCCGATGTTGAAGACTTGGGCTTGAATCGAATTGATGGTAAAGACCTCAAGATCAAAATCAACGGTGCCCCCTTCCGAGTCGATGACCCGCGAGTCGAAACAATAGATCTCTTGCTCCGAGGCATGTTCAATGCGCGCGATCTTGTTGGGCCCCTCCCACACTTCGGCGCAGACCCGATAGTAGATTTCCAACTCATCATCAAACACACCATCATCGTCGCAGAAGTGAAAATCAAACTTGCCATTGGCGTCGGTGACGGTATGCCCATACGAATCATCCGAGATGAGATCCTCTTCGCGGATTTCGACCAGCGTATTGTGCACCGGCACCGCACTGCCGAGTTGATCGACATAGCGCGGCGGATTAGCGAGGGGTTGGCGCTCTTCACGCGTCAAAAACCCGGTGACCGAAAAGCAGCCATCGGGGATGTCGGGGCCCCACGCATCGGCGGAGACCACCAACCCACTCTTGTCGATGGTGGGCTTGGCTGCTGGCGACACATAACGCGGAGTACGTGGATCCACATCCGACACCAGCGTACCCTCGGGGCGCACATCAAAAAAGAGCACGGCCAGGGCGGAGAGGGTGGTTGCGGCGTTGGGGTGATAGGTGGCCTGGGCGCGCACCGTATAGATCCCGGGTCTGGGGAATTGCACCTGGCGCGTCTGCTCAACAGACACATTAGCTCCACTACTGGCCAACGTGCTGATCGCTGATCCCCCCAGCAAGTCGCCGCCGTCCGGCAACTCCCAGGTGATGGTCAGTTCCGAAGCGGGGAGCAAAGGAGTGGCGCTCAACTGGAAGGTCACCACTTCGCCGGGCAAGGGTGCGCGGTCAGCACGCAATGTTACTTCAATACCGTTGTAGGTGCCCCCTGCGACATCAATCAACTGTTGGGGTACTTGACCATGCACTGGGGTCACTGGCTGTCCCATGATCAATAGGCCTGCCAGTGTGGCTAAGCTCGCTAATACCGTCGAACGTCGGAAAAGCCACTGGATCATCTTTGCTTCCTTTGTTGAGATACTTCTAACTTGCCGCGCTGGGGGGAAGGAATGAAGTTTAAGGACAACACACGGAAGAGACAGCTGAGCAAGCAGGAAGCAGAGAAGGAGAAAGGAGATGTGCGCTTGCTCACTTAGGGTAGCGCAAATTAAATCATCAAACGTGTGAAACAAGCAAGTCCCTAAATCATGCCATGCTAGGTTTTGTTCCTACTCATCGCCAAACAGCTAGCGACTACCGCCCATACCCATGGTATAATCTAGCCGGTGGGTGATGCAACCTACTCACCTGCTTTGGTTCCCTGTGTCTATCCAATCCAACTGTTCCTCACTCCCCATCGTTTGTGAGTGTTTGGCCCATGACCCGCACCCAATTGCTCTTGGTTGATGATGAAACATCGATCCTGACCACGCTCAAGACTTTTCTGGAATTGTCGGGGTTTGCCGTCGCGACGGTCAGTAATGGGCAGGAAGCCCTCAAGTTGATCCCCGAACTGCGCCCCGACTTGATCGTTATGGATGTGTTGATGCCGCACTTGGATGGGCGGGCTACCTTGCGCCAGTTGCGGGCGAATGGCGATTGGACGCCGGTGATTCTGCTCACTCAAGTCGAAGGAACACCCCAACGGATTATGGCGATCGAGGAAGGCGCCGACGACTATCTCAATAAACCGTTCGATCCGCAGGAATTGGTCGTGCGGATTCGAGCCGTTTTGCGCCGCACCCAAGCCGGGCAACAATCTATCCAAACCGCCCGGCGGTTGAGCAGTCATCACCTTACGCTCGATCGCAGTGCGCGGCGCGTCTTTGTAGATGGGCGAGAGGTGAATCTGACACCGAAAGCGGTGGCCATTCTTGACTATTTTATGACGCATCCCGATGAATTGGTCACCCGCGAGCGGTTGTTAGATGTGGTGTGGGGCTGGGAAAGTGGCGTGGGGGATCGGGTGGTAGATACGCGCATTGCCGAGTTGCGCAAGACCCTAGGCGATGATCCGGCAGCGCCGCAATTTATCGAAACCACGCCCGGCGCGGGCTATCGCTACATTGCGCCAGTAGTCGCCGACCGATGAATCCACAAACCCTTCGTCGTTATTGGCTGCCGCTCACGCTGGGCGCTTTGGCCCTGTTGCTCTTGGGGCGCGTCTTCTTCGCCGAGCGCTTTGTTTTTATCCCCGAAGATTGGGATGTTGTTTTCCTCGTTGCGCTGATCAGCGTGGCCATGATCGCAGCCATCCACACGATCGTGCGCATTTCGATCAATCATCTTCGGCAGCGCAGTATGCAACAAGTGCGCCAAGCCATGCTGGCCGAGCATCATCGTTTTCTCAGCCGGCTGGATCACGAGTTAAAAAATCCCTTGACCGCACTGCGAGCCGGTGTGCAAACCCTCGAATTGACCGAGCTGACGCCCTCGCAACAGCAGATCGTCAACGCGATGGCTATTGAAACTAGACGTTTGAGTCGCTTGGTGAGCGATCTGCGCAAGTTGGCCGAATTGGAAGCTCAACCGCTCGATGCCCAGCCAGTTGATCTCCAGGCATTTGTTCAGGAGATTATGCAGATCGAACAAGAGCGCTTTGAGGCGGGCGGGCGCACACTGGTCAGCCAGGTTGAAGGCTGGCAGCCCATTTGGTGGATGGATGCCGATCTGCTGGCTTTGGCGATCCATAATTTGCTGGACAACGCCTTCAAATATTCGGGCGCGGGCACTGAAATCCAATTGGTAGTAAAGGCCGAAAGCGACCTGACCATCCAAGTGATCGACAACGGCATCGGCATTTCGTCGACAGACCTGCCTCATATCTGGGAAGAGTTGTATCGTTCTCAACCAACGGCCAATATCGGTGGGCTGGGCGTCGGCTTGGCCTTGGTGAAAGCCATTGTCGAACGCCACGGGGGGATCGTTCAAGTCGCAAGCGAAGTAGGCCGCGGCACCACAATCACGCTGCAGCTCCCCGCCATGTTACAAAATTGAAACACGCGATTACCAAAACTGAATCAAATCATCATACTCCTGTAACAACGCTCGCATATGCTTAGAGCAACACGTAGCGAAGAGAAGCCCCTCCAAAATCAATTGTGACTTGCATAGGTACATCGGCCAAGCCAGCGAAGCACAGCGATTCAGCGGGAACTTCAATGAAGCGAGTGGACCCCTCAAACGGATTGTCTACAGGAGGAATGTTGATGAAAACCAAGATTCAAATCGCAGTAGCCGTATTGGTGATGATTGCTGCTGGGTATTGGGCGCTAAGCTCCATGCGCACGCACCGCTTTGTCGGCAACAATATCATGTTCCCAATCGGCAGTGGCTATGTGATCGCAACCAACACGGGCGACACACCGATGCCTATTGAGATGCGCTCCGGTGGACGCTTGGCCACCTTCCGCATCGAAAGCAGTCAGCTGGGTCTAGCCGAATCGGCCCGGCGCGAGGGCAGCGGCCGCGAGGCTTATTACGCCCTGAAGTTTGAACTACCGCCTGGCCAGGCGCGCATCGACGTGACCCGTGGCTCCGATGTCCAGATGATCGCTCGCGGCGAGCATCGCATCGAAGCGGTGGTCATGCCCATGGCACCCGGTTCTCTGCGCTGGATTCAGATCGGAGCCGCGGTGGTGATTCTCTACGGGCTCTTCTACATCTCTCGGGTGACTGGCCACAATTGGCTGAAGGCACTTCGCAACCGCCAGGAGAGCAGTGGGTCGCCCGCAACAACCCAGGCTTAACCGCTGGTTGAGTCGGTCGAGCCAACTACTCATCGGCATTGCATAGGCTCGATAAGTTTTCGCAGTTGTTACTTTCAGGTACAATCAGCCGGCAAGCGCTGCTTGTCGGCTGATTTGATGATAGTTATAGTGGCGTGCATTCAGATGACAGCCACAAGTTGTGAGCAAACCTGAACGCATGAATCAAGATCCATTGCGCACAGACAAACGTGATTTAGACCGCTTTTTATATCGCTTGGTGGTGGCTGCAGTCACAATCTTTGTGACCGTCAGTCTCCTATTAGCCGCGTTTGTTGTCCGTGAAATCTGGATTCAACAACAGATTGTGGATCTAAGCGCCAATCTGCAAGATAATCTTGCCGGTCTGGAAGAGACAACTGAGGTGCTTCAGAACGAATTATCGGAGATCGAGGCCAATATCGATGATCCGCAAGCGTTGGAGAACTTGGACAAAGTTGCCGAGTTATTGACGGACGCCGACCAACAACTTGGAGTGATTGAAGAAGAAATCGGCGAAGTTACCTCGCTGTTGGAAGTCGAGCCCGTGTTACCTGTGCTTGACGCAACCGAAGAGGATGCCAACACAGCCCTACAAGACCGAGCGGATCAGGTTTTTACCATTTTTGCAGTCTTGACCGGCATTGCGGGTATTGCTATCGCCCTGCTATTGGGGGTAGCGGTGTATGCACAAACCAAAAATGCACCAACCCGGAACACATTCTCCCCGCCTACCCCCCAGACGGAAAACCACCGGTTCTAGATCCCCAACCAATTAGAATTTCTACTTTCCGGCGGTCCTGCCTGCCTAATCTGGCCAGGGAGTCCCCAATTGCATGGCTGTTGCATACGCTTCCAGCCGCGCATCATCATGCCCGCGAATTTCACGCCAAAAAGGGAAATCACTCGGAGCAACCGTAAGTTTTGCAAGCGGTTGAACGGGCTCCGCACTTGCCAGCTGAGCAATGTGCACTTCACTCGTTTGGATCCTGAATGGCGGTTGGGGCATAAAGGTCTGCCGGGGCAAAAGATAGACGGTACCAGTTCGCCAGGGTTCAAGCTTCAACGCCCAGTTGCTGATGGAAAAGACATAATAGGGTCCATCGAACCCGCCTTGCTCATTGACCAGTCGGAAACAGGCATTATTCACCGACATTGAAAAACGTGTGCGATCAACAATGGCAAAGAACATCGGCCAGATCCCGTCCGACGCCGCATAGACCGCTTGCTGATTGCCAAAATCGTGCAGATCAAGCGCCTGCCGGGGTTCGAAACGGGCAATATTGGCATCTCCAGAGCCATGCAAGACGATGTCATGCTGTTCAGCAACAAAACAGAGAAATTGCCATTTTGGGAGCGGGAGGGTGTATTGAATCTCGGGGCAATCACCAAGCTGCAAGGTGGTGTTCAACAGATCATCAAAAGCAGCGCGCTCATACTCACCCAGAGTGAGATTGGGGCGCTTCAACCAGTAATCGGGGAGAGGCATCATCTTTTGATCTCCGTGGGTTGCGTACACACAGATTGTGATAATTTAGTGAGATTCTTATACTAGCCCATCACAGCGACCGGACAAAATATAGTGCGAACAGCACTATTCATGGGGCGGACTTTGGCCCAGTCCGCCCCAACGCGCTATTGCTGCGCAAGCTGCTCACCCCCGCTGGCTTCAACGATCAAGATCCCCGTCATGCCTAGTTCCAAGTGGCCGGGCAAGCTGCAAATAATTTGATACTCGCCCGGTTCGGTGGGGGCGGTGAAGCTATATTCACCTTTCTGATGGTGCCCTAACCGCACTTGCCAAAGCACATTTTGCTGGTCAGCCTCGTCAAAGGGCGCACTCGCCAGATAATTCCGCTTCATCAACATCCATTCGTGTTCGACATTGCCATGATTTTCGGCCACGATGGTCACTTCGCCCCCGGCGGGCACCTTCCAATAGCTAGGGGCGAACTTGAAGTCGCTCATCTTTACCCACACCGTCGGCTGCTTCGGTTGGCACGCCGCGAGATACAACGCAACCAAAAAGAGTGTGATCATCCACCCTAAACTTTTGCTCTGCATTTTGCTTCTCCACCTTGGTTTCCACCCTACACTTGCTGCAAAAACGAATCACTCAAAGCCATGCTGGCTGTTAATTTCATTCCGACGTACCCGGCAGTGACTGCAGATAGGCAAAGATCGCAGCCAGGTCTTGGTCACTCATGCGGCCATACACTGGCCAGGGCATCACTTCATTCAACGTGTGTCCACTCGGCGTGACCCCGGTACGCAAAGTGTTGATAAAATCTGCCTCACTCCAGCCAATCAATTCGCCGCTGCGTGTCAGATTAGGTGCTGGCGGTGTACCCGGTTCACTCGCCGGAATGGTTCCGCCCGTATACGTAAACCCATGACAATCGCGACAGCCGGCGATGGTGGTGACATATTCGCCATAGGCGGTTGAGTCACTAGCGGGCGCCTGTTGCGGCGCCAAAATCGGCTCACCAACCGGTGACGGACCGAATGCGCCGAGCGCGGCCATCGTTTTGGCGACTGCACTGGCACTCAAGGGCGGGATTGGATTCTCGATCGGCTCAATGCTGCGCAAATAACCAATAATCGCCGACACATCGTCATCACTCATGATGTGATAGTTGAACGCCGGCATAACAACTAGCCCAACGCCGTCTTTATCCACCCCTTCGCGAATGGCGCGGGCGATCTCGGCATCACTCCAGCCACCGAGGCCAGTCTCGAGATCGGGCGTGAGATTGGGAATGGCAAAGACGACCTGGATTGGCCCAGAATCGATATGTTCCACCTTGCCTGCCAACAAAGCTTCTTCGGGGTTGCGGCCACCATGACAATCGACACAACCGCCCACACTGGTCACCAAATACTCGCCACGGGCAACCCCTTCGGGGCTTGTATCCGCGGTGATCGCCGGTAGTGGCCGGTCGTGAGTCTGCTTCCAGCTCAGTTGACCGTAGAGGAGCAAGCCTGCAGCCACAATCAGAACTAACCCAACCAACCCGCCGAAAATAATGCCAATCCATTTAAGTACCTTCATGGTTTGTCTCCCCTAGTTCATTCAGTCGGTTTCAGCGACCAGCGATCATTTGATGGAGATATCAAACCATAAAGAGCTGTAGGCGCGGTGGCAGAAAGTGCTACAGCGAGTCGTACAAGCAGTACTACTGGGCTATTTAGGGGGCTAGAGCGGTAAATGAGAGGATAACAGGTAGGCTAGGCGACCGGTTAGAGTAGTAGCCTACCTAGTTTATTTAAAGTGTAGGCCAGTACTCAGCCAGAGCAGCTTCGGCCCGCTCATAGGCTTGGGTGGTCAGACCGGTGTACCAGCTAGCAAATTTGGCGGCTTGCACTAGGTAACTCCAACGGTCGGCATGGTCGAAAGCCTGGAACTCGCGCACCATCGAGTTAAGGTGTTTGACGTTATGCAACAACGTACCATTATCCGTGGCAGCAATTTCAGTCAGGGTGGCGATCAGCGGTTGCACCGGAGCCGCTTGCGCGCCATAGCTGTGCACCAGCGCAGTGACTTGGCGGCAATCATGGGCTGCACAGGCCGATCGCAGACTCGCCAAGAGTCTCTCTGGCGATTGGTTATGCCACTGGGCCACATCTTCGGCATAAGGGTAGGCGCACACTGGTTCAAACTCCACAAATTCAAAACGTTGATTGAGCACACTCGGCCCGCGGGCGAGGAGGCTACCGGCTTGGATCGCTGCCAGCGCTTGCGTTGCGGGGGTCAGATAAACCAAGCCTTCGCGCAGTAGCCGCAGTGCGTTGCCAATATGAATCGGTGCGACTTCCCGGCTGATGGCGTCGAAATCGGCGTGAGGAACAGGATCAACACGCAGATACATATCGCAAGCCGCTTGTGAGGCTGCGCTCACCGCCGTGAGCGGCGAACACCCTTCTGTGGCCAAGGCACGAGCGATCAATTCGGGGCGATCAGCCGGAGCAGCGGCAAACAACACTTGGCGCAACGACTGGACCCGTTCCGGCTGCAAGGCTGTGGCAGCCGCGCCCCTGGTTAGTCCATAGTGTTGGCGCAAACCAACCGCCCGCTCGTACGGCGCCCGGTTGATTGGAAAGCTCGCACAATAGCGGATCGACCAGCGCAGCAGATCAAAACCTGCGTCCCACCCCACCAGATCGAGCAGACCCAGTGACAACACTGGCGAGATCAACGTATGGTCGTCGGTGGTAATGCCTTCGAGCCCAATATCCAAGAGGAAATCGATCACGGTGACCCGGTCGACTTGGCCTGCCAGCCCCACAAAACGATGGTCGGCGCGGCTGTATTCGCCAAAATGGATGTCAGCGCGCAGTTGGCGCATTGTCTCCTCACCCGAAGACTCGGCATAAGGCCAAAAGGGCAACAATTCATAGGGGGCAAACGTGGGGTCATGCAGATCCATCACAGTTTGATAGAGTGATTGCAGTAGCAACAACGTTGCTAGGCGTGGCGTCTGCTGGGCAGCCAAGCGCCGCGCATCTTCGGATCCGATCATGGCGTGAGAGACAAAGCCCATTAAATTATGGGCCTGATTATTCACATACCGACAACTGGTCAATACCGAGGCTGCCCAAAGTTCGTCGGGGGGTGTCCCTTGGGCCAACAACTGAACCGCCTCCGCCATGAGGCTTGCACAATCGCTCTGCCGCAACCACTCAATCAGTTCAGTACGCGTGTTCATGGCTTACCCTTTTTCCTTATTTACATTTACGAGATTTACGAGGTACTAGCCCGCAACTGACATGCATGTAGACTAGAGGATCCAAGGGGTCGGACGCGCTCCATACTCAGTTGCTGTGCGACCTTACCTTGAAGTCCTATCTTCTTAAGCATTTCTTACATTGCCGCGAAGGATTTGGCAACTTTTTACGATTAATATGGTAGAGGCCCCTAGAATATGCCCGGCTAAGGGATATTCAGAAACACTACAGAACAAAAGCCAGCGTAGAGGCTCAAGCATCGACACCTAGGAGGCATCATGCATCAATCAGCTTTTACTTCCTATACAACATTCTACCTGCCCAAACACAACCCTCAACAGAAACAGGTTAAAACTGAACGTCGGTATTGTCTCAGTGTGGATTGCTTTACCGATGAAGTCTTGGTGCGCTCGGTCTCTTCACACAAGGATGTCTGGCTGCTGACCGATGAGCTTGATGGCAATTCTTGGCTAATGCAAGCTAAGACCCCAGTCTGCCCCTACTGTGGCTCAACTTTGCTGGCTCCGCCATCGCGAACCACTGCACTTCTGGGCACGTAATCTTCATCTTTCTGCAAACTAGCTGAGCGGGTACACTTGTGTTCGGCTGAAGTGCCGAGTGCAATTCATGGCCTCCGCTTCGCTCAGCACTTGACCATCGGCACTCATTTTGAGATGACGACGAGCTCGTCACTCAGCTATTGCTGGTCCACCCCGATCGGGCTGCACAATTGACGAAAGCATTCGGGTGGCGTATGATTTGGCCGCGTTGCCTCGGTTATCCTATTGGAACCTACCGATGAAAGAAGTTGTGCGTGCCGAAGACCATCCGCATCTACAGCCGGAATGCTACCTTCCAACATTTTGAAACATTGCTACGCAACCGCGAGAAGCGTCAGCGCCATCGTGAGTTTGTAGTTGAGGGCGTACGCCCGATCAACCTGGCCTTGCAGCATGGTTGGCCCATCCGTGGTTGGCTCTATACACCGCAACGCGAGCGCTCGCAGTGGGCGCGCGACTTATTGGCCAAACATCCTGCGCCAACCCATTACGAATTGGCTGAGCCGCTCTTAGAAGAACTTAGCGAAAAGAATGAACCTTCCGAGATCCTAGCGCTGATCGGCATGCCCGACGAGGATCTAAGCCGCATCCCACGAACGCGCGATTGGCTGGTCGTGATCTTCGATCGGCCCGCCAACCCCGGCAATCTAGGTACGGTGATTCGTTCGTGCGATGCGTTAGGGGCACACGGCTTGGTGATCACCGGCCACGCGGTCGATCTCTATGATCCCGAAACAATTAGGGCGAGTGTCGGCACGCTCTTTGCCTTGCCAGTGATAAGGGTTGCGGCACCGCGCGAGCTGGAGCCCTGGTTTAACCAGGTCCACGCCGAGATCGGTCACTTTCAGATCGTTGGAACCAGCGCCAAAGCACCCATTACCCTGCATGAG
>CAZMRA010000126.1:0-13952 GCA_964568485.1 uncultured Caldilineaceae bacterium
GCAGCATGGACATTCTAGATAATATTGTGCCCTACATCGGCGGTGAAGAGACCAAAGTCGAACAGAAAGAGCCCCACAAGTTGCTCGGTGCACTGGCGGGGGATCATATCCAATATGCCGATTTTGTGGTCAGCGCCCATGGCAATCGTGTCCCTGTGCGTAACGCCCACTTGGAAGCGATCAGTGTTGAATTTGAGACGCAGCCTTCCGAAGAAGAGGTGCTCAACGCTTGGAAATTTTACGATCCGCTGCCGCAACAATTAAAGCTGCCGAGCGCGCCCCAACCAGCGTTGGTCTATGACGATCGGCCAGATCGCCCGCAACCCCGGTTGGATCGGCTGAAAGGGACGGTGCCAGGCATGACAACCGTGATTGGTCGCTTGCGGCCTGATCCACTCTTTCATTGGAAATTCCTCTCCTTGGGGCACAATACCATTCGTGGAGCTGCTGGTGGTAGCATTCTCAATGCTGAATTGTTAGTGGCGCAAGGATATTTGGGCGAAGAAATTGCAGCCCAAACGCGTTCCACTGAGTTTGCCTAGCCGTAGATTTTGTCCGGATTTATGCACGTTTGGTGGATAAATCCAGTGTCGACAAGGTGCGAATTACAGGCCAAATGCTGTAAGTTGCCTGTAATTCGCCAGATAGACAATAATTGTGTATAGTTAATATTGTTGCATCTTTTTGCGCATAGGGGTACAATCGGAGGCAGTAGGATAGGCATACCTCGCTCAGGGGTTGTGTCTCGCGAGTAAGGATCTATCCATAGGAGGGCTGCGAAGCCCTAATTCGGAAGATGTGGGCTGATGCGAATGTCTGGATAGATAGCAAGAGCGAAGCCACATACGCGGAGTAAGTATGATCGTAGACGTAGCGACGGACGTTCGATTCAAACCTGATACACCGATTATGATGAAAAACTTTGGCCGTGCCAGGCTTTCCGATTATTTTGGCGATTGGGTCATCTATCGCAATTTGGAGCCTTTGGATAAGCGGCTACCTGGCATCAAAAATGCCGGGTATAAGATGGGTTTAAATGGTGACCAGATCCCGCGTAAACTTGACAAAGATTATGCCAAAGCCGCCAATTGGTTTGCGCAAGAAGCGCAACGGGTGCGAAAAGTAAATACACCGTTGCAGGAAGTATTGTGGATCGGCGATACGCTGCTCAACGATGGGCGAGCGTATCAAAATATGCGTGAGTACAGTGAGTGGCATGGCGCTTGTTTCATCGGCTCGGAAAAGCCCGATAAACCTGCGGCTGTTGAGATCGACGAAGAGTCGAATATCTACAGCGCAAATCGCTGGTCAGCGCTCAGTAGCTGGGTTGCTTGGTTGTTGGACGCTGGGTTACGTGCCGACGAACGCACGGTGGTGATTGTCGATATCGACAAGACGGCGCTCGGGGCCAAAGGCCGCAACGATCAAGTAATCGATCAGGCCCGGTTGCAAGGGATTTATCGCACGATGGATGCTGTGCTGGGTAGCGACTTTGACCGCCGAGCCTTTGAAGAACAATATAACGAGTTGAACAAATCTCGTTATCACTTCCTCACCGGTGATAATCAGGACTATCTGGCCTATATCTGCCTCGTGCTAAATACCGGCTTAGTGCGGTATGAAGAAATTTTGCCCGAAATCCAGAAGAAGAATCTGGAGAGCTTCGAGCAATTTGTGCGCTGGGTGGGCTATCGAATGCACAGCACCGGCGTGAGCGAGGCGTTCCGTCAAGTGCACGAAGCGGTGGGGAACAGTGTCCGTCTGGGTGACCCAACCCCCTTCAAGCGATTCCGCCGCGAAGAGTTTCTGAGTACGCTTGAGCACATGGGGAATATGCCCGACGATGCTCCCGTGGATGCTTTGCTGCAGAACGAAATCACGCTCACCCAGGAAATTTGTGAGATCAGTGAGTGGTTTAAGGAGCGCGGCGCTTTATTGCTTTGCCTGAGCGACAAGCCAGATGAAGCATCTTATCCGCCGCCACAACAGGCCAGCCGATACACGCCATTGCATAGAAGTGAGACCCATCGTGTGGGTACCAGCATTCGCGCCGAATTGGATGCGTTATCCTGAAGACTTTTCCGCTGGTTAGCCGGAGTTCACCTTACTGATTTTATGGCTAGTCTGACCTACGATGCTTGCGTCGTAGGTCACTTTGTTTTGTTATTAAGAGAGCATTGCAAGCTTAATGATGGCTCGCGGAGGTTCATTGATATGATCTGTGAGTCGCAGCGAGCTTGAGCTATGATTAAATAAGGGTATTCGCCAATGGCAAATGAACAAAAAAAATCACCCCCACCGCGTAAACCCAATCCCAACAATGGCGATGGTCGGTTGCCGGGCAACAATGGGGGGAACTTTGTCAGTCGCAATTGGTTCTGGGTGGTGCTGATCATTCTAGTCTTGATCGGCTCCCGCTTTTTATGGAATAGCCCAGCCAATGATGCCAATGTCTTGGGCTTGAATCGAGTTGCTGAATTGGTCGAACAAGGCCGGGTCGAACGGATCACGGTGCAGGGCGAGTCGATCACCATCTACACCTCGAACAATGATCAGCCTTTGCGCAGCCGCAAAGAGAATGATCAGAGTTTGCTCGAAACTCTGCGTACCTTTGGGGTGAGCCCCGATCGGCTTGAAAACTTGCCGATTGAAATTGAGAGCGCGCCCAACAGCGCCGTGATCTTCAATTGGTTGATCATGCTGCTGCCGATGTTGCTGATCTTCGGATTCTTTATCTTCATCATGCGTCAAGCCGGTGGCGGAGGTCAGAATCGGGCGATGCAATTTGGGCGGAGTCGAGCTCGCAAATTAGAAAATGCCGATCGTCCAACCGTGACGTTTGAAGATGTCGCCGGGGCCGACGAAGCCAAACAAGAGCTGGAAGAGGTTGTCGAGTTTCTCAAAGAGCCGCAAAAATTTGCCGCACTGGGGGCACGTATCCCCAAAGGCGTCTTGATGGTCGGGTCGCCAGGTACAGGCAAAACGTTGTTGGCCAAAGCGGTTGCCGGTGAAGCAGGCGTTCCATTCTTTAGCAGCTCTGGTTCTGAATTTGTGGAAATGTTCGTCGGTGTCGGTGCCAGCCGCGTGCGCGATCTCTTTGAACAAGCCAAAAAGAATTCGCCTTGCATCATCTTTATTGACGAGATCGACGCTGTTGGCCGTCATCGCGGGGCTGGTATGGGTGGTGGTAACGATGAGCGAGAACAGACTCTTAATCAAATTCTGGTCGAGATGGATGGTTTCGACACCGATACCAATATTGTGATCATCGCCGCTACGAATCGCCCAGATATTCTCGACCCGGCCCTGCTCCGCCCTGGTCGCTTCGACCGCAAAGTCATGGTTGATCGGCCGGACCGCCGCGGGCGTGAAGAAATTTTGCGGGTACATGCTCGTGACAAACCGCTTGCGCCGGATGTGGATCTGGCGATTATTGCGGCCCAAACGCCTGGAATGGTCGGCGCAGATTTGGAAAATCTGATCAATGAAGCGGCAATTCTGGCAGCGCGGCGCAACAAACGCTCCATCGGCATGGCCGAGATGGTCGAATCGATCGAGCGGGTGATGGCTGGCCCCGCGCGGCGTAGCCGGGTACTCGATCAGAATGACCGGCGGCTGAGCGCCTATTATGAAACAGGCCGTGCGCTGGTGATGGATAGTCTCGAACATGGCGATGGCGTGGGCAAGATCACCATCGTCAGCCGTGGCCAATCCTTGGGCTATGTCATGCCGGTGCCCGAAGAAGATCGCAGTTTGCGCAGCCGCGCTGAATACGAAGATACGATCACCAGCTTGTTGGGTGGACGCGCCGCCGAGGAACTCGTCTTAGGCGAGCCTTCTTCCCGCGCTGTCAACGACTTGGAGCGAGTGACTAAGATTGCCAAAGCCATGGTGACGCGCTTCGGCATGAGTGATTTGGTCGGCCCGCTGCAGCTCAACCAGGGAGATGCCAATCCGTTTTTGGGGATGGATATCGGTGAGCAACGCAATTACAGCGAAGAGATGGCCCGCAAGATCGACCAAGAAGTGCGGCGCATCATTGAAACCGCTTACGAGCGTGCCAAGTCAATCTTGAATGAACGTCGCGATAAGTTAGTTTTGATCGCTGAACATCTCTTGGAAAAAGAAGTGATCGAACGCCAAGAGTTCCTGCAGCTGTTGGAAGCCCCGGCATCTGCTTAAATCTGTATCCGCAACCAATCAATTTGGTTGCGGATCATGTATAATTTGTCTCGCAAGAGATAGCTCGAGACCCTAGACAGAATTGAGCGCTGCCTGCAGCGCAAGCGCAATGCCCGCGGCAACGCGGGCATTGTTTTTTAACAAGGCCAGATTGGTCTGCAGGCTGCGTTCTCCGGTCAATTCGCTCAAACGGCTCAACAGAAAAGGGGTGACTTCGGCCGAGCGCAGACTGCGCGCCTCAGCTTCGGCGATGGCTTGCGCGATGTGCGGCTCGATCTCTGCCGCGGGGATCTCATCTTCTGCGGGCACGGGTACGGTCACCAACAAGCCACCGGGCAAGCCCAGTTGCTGTTTGGTCCGCCAAAGCTCGGCGACCTCTGCTGGTGTATCACAGCGGATATCTACCGGTAGCCCGCTGGTCCGGCTATAAAAGGCCGGAAATTCATCGGTGCCATAGCCAACGACCGTCACGCCGCGCGTTTCCAGATATTCCAAAGTGGCGGGCAGATTTAAAATCGCCTTAGCCCCGGCACAGACAACAATGACGCCGGTCTGAGCCAACTCTTCCAGATCCGCGCTGATGTCGGTGCCATCCCCGCGATGCACACCGCCGATGCCCCCGGTGGCAAAGACTTCGATCCCATGGCGGGCAGCGATCCACATGGTAGTAGCGACGGTGGTGGCACCCGTCTGGCGCCGTGCGACCACAATCGGCAGATCGCGGCGGCTCACTTTGCGCACATTGGTGGCCGTGGCCAGGTATTCCAATTGCGCCGGGGTCAATCCGGCCGTCAATTCTCCGTCCAAAATGGCGATGGTGCGCGGTTCCGCGCCCTGCTCGCGGATAATCTGCTCCATCGCTTGGGCCAGCACCAGGTTATGCGGATAGGGCAGGCCATGCGCAATGACGGTTGACTCGAGGGCCACAAGGGCAGGTGAAGGTTGGGTCATAGGGCTTCCCTAGGTTGAATCAGCAAATCGTATCGACGGATGTTGGTTGAGCAAGGGCGCACCTTCAGCTCCGGGCGAGTGCGGATTGGCACATAGCCGCGGCCTGGCTCAACAATTGCTCGCCCAACGCCGGATCGGCGACGCCTCCTTGGGCGAAGTCAGGCCGGCCACCGCCTTTCCCACCGACCGTCTGCAACAGCTCGCGCAGCAGATTCCCCACGTGCAGATCGAGATCCGCCGAGCGCGCCAGCAGCAGTGTCAGTTTGTCCCCCACGGTCGTCGCCAAACAGAGGACCACTTGAGGCTGCTGTTGCAGATGAGCGGCCAAGCCGCGCATTTCCTCGATGGCCCGGTCTGGAAAGAGCTGCGTGATCAACCGGACTTCGGCGGCGTGGGTTGCTTGGGCCAGCAACTCTTGGGCTTCGAATTGTAATAGCTGGTGCGTCAATTGGTTGGCCTGTTGTTGCAAGGTTTTGATCTGCAGCAGCTGCCGTTCGATCACTTGCGGCAACTCGGTAAAATCGGTGCTGGCCTGCTGGGCCATGGTTTGCAGCAACGTATGTTTATGCGCATAGTCATGGAGGGCTCGCCAGCCACACAGGAACGAAAGGCGGGTCTGTCCACGGCGGCGCTCTTGTTTGATCAGCTTGATCGGCCCAATCTCGGTCGTGGTGCGCACGTGGGTCCCGCCACAGGCGGAATAATCAAAGCTGTCAATCTCGACAATGCGGATCTGCCCGTGCACCTTGGGCGGACGGCGCAAGGGAATGGTGTGCAGTTCTGCTTCGTCAACTAGGTAAGCTTTGATGGGTAACCCGGCGTAAACGAGCGCGTTGGCGGCTCGTTCAATCTCCGCCAGTTGCGCCGACGAGATGCTTCCCACCGCCAGATCGACCGTGGATTCGCTTTCGCCGAAATGAACCGCCGTGGTCTCCCAGCCAAACTCTTGATAGACCAGTTGTGAGAGCAGATGTTGCCCCGAGTGCTGTTGCATGTGATCGTAGCGCCGCGGCCAATCAATCACCCCAGGCACGGATTGGCCCGGTGCCAACTCGGTTGTTGGAACGGCTAGCACGTGCAACACCGTACCATCCTCGCCCGCCTGCACGTCGATCACCGGCAGATCGGCCAAGCGGCCGAGATCATGTGGTTGGCCGCCCGAAGTGGGGTAGAAATAGGTGGCATCCAGTTGAATTGCCACTTGGTCGGTCAGCATTGTCACGGCTGTGATCGTCGCGGTAAACTCGGTTTGATAAGCGTCGTGGTAGTAGAGACGCTGCGTGGTCATAGACATCCGTCCGGGCTTGAATGTTCTCGTCCTTAAGCTGTGCATGATACCGGAGCGCGCACCATTCGCAAAATTATGCCCGCTGGGCTCGTGCGGTGGTTTTCAATCCACTGAACTCTTCCGCAAAATGATTGCTCGCAAGCGACGTGGCGGCTATAATGGGCCAACCAGCCAGTAGTCAATCCATAAAATTAAAATCATTGAAGAACGGGGAGCCATGAATTTAGAACTTACCGATCAAAATGTGGTCGTCCTGGGCGGGGCAAGCGGCATTGGCAAGGCCATCGCGCAGGCGTTTGTGGATGAAGGCGCACGCGTGGCGCTGATCGACCGGGCACCAGCGGTGGCTGAAGTCGCCGAGCAGATCGGAGCCAAGTGGGCGCAGGTGGTGGATGTCACGGATTATGCTACGTTGAGCCAGGCTGCCGGCCAAATCGAGACCGAACTGGGGCCGGTAGACCATGTGATCTTCGCGGTGGGCATCGGTTCGGGGAAATATGGCTTTCCTTTTTGGAACATGGGGCCAGAGGATTGGCCACGCGTGTTGCAGGTGAATGTGGTCGGCGCCGTCAATTCAGTTTATGCCTTTATGGAGCCGATGCGCGAACGCCGCCGCGGGACCTTCCTCTTTTTGAGCTCGGTGGCAGGCCAGATCGGCTCGCAAACCGATCCGCCCTATAGCGCCTCCAAGGCTGCGTTAATCAACTTTGCCCAGTGTGCCGCCAAAGATCTCGCACCCTATGACATTCGGGTCAACTCTCTCTGCCCGGGTATGGTCGATACCCCGCTCAATCGTTCGATCTGGCAGGCGTCGAATCGCAATTTGCCCGCCGAGCAACAAATGACCTTCGACGAATGGGCTACGGATAAGATCAATCGCGTGGTGCCCTTGCGCCGCTTCCAGACGCCGGAAGATATTGCCGATACGGCAGTTTTCCTGGCTTCGCAGCGGGCGCGCAACATTACCGGGCAGGCCATCAATGTGGATGGTGGCTTTGTGATGCACTGGTAGCTGTGAAGCGAGGCCAACAAGAGAACCGGTAAACAAGCTGTCGAAGGCCTGTTTACCGGTTCTCTGATCAACTTATGTTTCAGCAGGTAAGTGACTATTCAGACGAGATCTGCTGGGCGTCCGCATTGCGCAAAATGTGATGGACCTGTGAATCATAGTCGCTCGGCACTTCGATCACAATGGCAGTACCGCCCTGATCCACGCTGCGGCCATAATACTCGGCTTCTTCGCCATCCGCCCCGCGGTTTTCCATCACTTCCTCTTCGGGGAAATCTGTATGAATTGCAGCACCGATGGGGCCACGTGTTGCGCTATCCGCACCCCCCAACGGCCAAGCCGGGGCGGGCATAATTCGCTCCGAATCATCTTCTTCCACCAGCCGCCAATCGAGGCCATCAACATTTAACTTGGCCAAGGCACTGACTACTTGATCGGCAGAGGCTTCATCGGGTAACATCGCAAAAAACTTACTCATGGGGAATCTCCTTCATTGGTTGGAATTGGTTCAAGATTGAGTGGTGCGAGCGAGTACAGATTGCCGTGCTCACCGTCAGCGCTTTTTCTACGTCAGCGCACCTTCGTGAACACCTTCACTAATCTCTTCGATCATCTTGCGGTTGAAGGCGGGCAGATCATCCGGTGTACGGCTGGTGACCAAACCATTGTCAACGACCACTTCTTGATCAACCCACTCGGCACCCGCGTTGGTTAAGTCGGCTCGCAGCGACGGGTAAGAAGTCATGGTCCGCCCTTCGACCACCTCGGCATCGATTAACGGCCACGGCCCGTGACAGATGGCAGCGACTGGTTTGCCGGCATCAAAAAAGCCGCGGATAAACTCGATGGCCTGCTCTTCAAGGCGTAGCTTGTCGGGATTCATCACGCCGCCCGGCAAGACGAGCGCATCATAGGCTTCGGCGTTGGCTTGACCAAGCGGTACATCCACCGGGAATTTGCTGCCCCAGTTTTTATCTTTCCAGGAAAAGACGGTCCCAGCTTCGGGTGAAATAATCTGAGTTTGGGCGCCAGCCTCCTCGAGGGCACGCTTTGGCTCAGTCAATTCCACTTCTTCAAATCCATTCGTGACCAAAATTGCTACTTTTTTACCTTGTAATTGTCCTTGCCCATTGTGTTGCATAAAATCCCCCTAAACCTACTCTTGGTTATAACTGAATCTATCCGCGCTCGCGGTATCTGTCTTGTCAATGAGGCACTGGCGACTGTAGCCTCGTCCCTAGGATAGGGGCAAACGTAAGAGCTGACGATGGGGCGCGACCTAGTCCGCGGATACATTTCCGGTCACCTATGGGGTTGTTTAGACAGTGACTACATCGAACGGTATAATGAGCCGAGTTCCCATAGTTGCACGTCCAATTCGAGCAGCCAGGCAACCTGGTGACAGCGCCCAATGTCAAGTGCGTTACGTCGCTATAGGTTCAATCGATAGTCAGGCAGACAAGGATCTATACCTATGCCCTACCGCGTGATTACCAATACGCCACTTTCAGATGAAATTATGAGTATGTTAGGGGCTGAGTGTGAGGTCGCACTCTGGTCGCCCACGCAGACCGATCCGGCCATTTTGCAAGCGGCCGAGGGATTTTTTGTCTACGGTCATCCCAAGATCAACGGCGATGTGATGGACACCATGCCCAAGCTGCGGGTGATCAGCAATTTTGGCGTCGGGGTGGACCACATTCATCTCGAAGATGCCAAGGCGCGCGGCATTCCCGTCGGCAACACGCCCAATCTGGTAGATGGAGCCACGGCGGACATGACCTTTACCCTCTTGATGGCAGCCGCCCGCAATTTGATCATCGGGGATCACTATGCTCGTGGGCCCGAGTTCCTCAAATATGATCCCAACTTGCTGCATGGGTATGATGTCTTTGGCAGCACCTTGGGGATCATCGGCATGGGCAATATCGGCAAACAGGTGGCGCGCCGGGCTAAGGGTTTTGATATGCGCGTAATCTATCATAACCGACGGCGCGATCTCGCAGCCGAGGCCGAACTCGGAGTCACCTATGCCAGCCTGCCTGAGCTCTTGCAACAATCGGATTTTGTCACCCTCAACGTGCCGCTGACGCCCGAAACCCGCTACATGATCGGCCGTGAGCAATTGCGCATGATGAAGCCGTCGGCGGTGCTGGTGAATGTGGCCCGTGGTGGTGTGGTCGATCATGATGCGCTGGTCGAGGCCCTGCGCGAAAAGTGGATCTATTGTGCTGCGCTCGATGTGACCGAGCCGGAGCCGCTACCCCGCGATCATCCGCTGCTGAACATGGATAATGTGGTCATTGCGCCCCATTTGGGCAGCGCGACCCGCCAGACGCGGCGCCGCATGGCCCAGCGGGCGGTCGATAATTTATTGGCAGGCTTGCGGGGTGAGCCATTGATCAACAGCGTGGCTTGAGGAAAGAATAGCTACTCGATCCACTGGGCGAGATCGGGCGCAAAGTGGGCAATTTGTTCACGCAGCCGCAGCAGCGCCAGATCTTTGCCCTTGGCTTCGAGCATGATGTCGAATGGTCGCAGATTCATTTGCCGCGCGGTGCGCAACAGGTCGACAAAAGCAAATGGATCGATAAAGTCGCTGTGTTGGTTGGGGAGCGGCGGCACGAGGACCGAGCGGTGTTTGGTCTGAATGCGCCGCAAGGCTGTACGCGAACTGCTAAAGTGGATCTTCGGCTGTTCAGCGGCGGGCCAAGTCGCAAGCGCCAAGGCTAATGCGTTGGGCAAAGGGTGGCCGCTGGGGTTGTAGCAGAGATGGTGCAGCGTGTCAAGCACCAACCGAATGCCCGTTCGCCGGTGCAGCCAGAGCGTATCTTGCAGACCAAAGCTGCGATCATCATTTTCGAGCGCCATGCGGGCTTGCACCTGCTCCGGCAGATTTTCCATCGCCCGGGCGAATTGCTCGCGGCTGCGCATGGCATCCCCATAGACCCCACCCACATGCACCACAATCACCGCTTCCGAACCCAATCCCATCGCTTCGAACAAGTGCGCAGCAGCCTGTAATTCTTGGCGAGCACGTTGGAAGGCCGCGCTATCGGGGTTGCTCAGTTTTACAAAATGGGGCAAGTGCAGTGTGAGCCGCAGCCGATACGCCCGCGCACTATCTCCCAGTGCAGCCAATTCGGTGCTGCATTCTTCGATCTGCCGGTGAAAGGCGGGCAAGTGCGGATGGGTGAGGTAGGGCGCCAATTGCCCGGCCAGTCGGTAGCAGTGGATCCGCTGGCTGTGCAGGTACTCAAAGATGTCCCGCAGATAGGCCAAACTGACGCTGAGATGGGGCTGATTTTGCCAACGGCGGCTGTCGTGCGAACGCAGCGGCGCGCCCAACACCTTGACGGGGAAGCCCAGTCGATAGCGCCCAGGGGAGGAGCCATCATGGCGGGACATCAGCTGCTTCCTCCTGTGACCCGGCGCAAAGGCCAGACGGCGACATCCAACCGGCGGGCAAAGTGCAACAAGGGCGGCTGATCCGGTAAGTGGATGCCACTCGCCTGCGCCATGCTATTGCGTTCGATCTCGGCTTCGGCGGGTTGCAGTGGCCAGGGGAGGTGATGAATCTCGCCGATATAGAGGCGCCCTTGTGGATCGTTGGTGTACAGGCTGTAGCGCTCGGTGAGCCACTGTTCGAGCGTCCCCGCCTTGGCAGAGAATACCTCCCCAGTTGGCCGGTAGCGTCCGACAAATTCGGCAGGCGGTGCCCCACGATGAATCCGCCGGCTGCGATAGTGAATCCAGTCGTCTTCTGGTTGGCAGGTCATATCGGCGTAAAAATAGGGCAGGCGGAAGAAGCTGCGAGCTAAGGCCACGGCTACTGGATTGGCCGCTTCGAGGCTAAAGAAAAAGACTCCTGGTTTTGGCTGGTCTGGATTGGGCGAGCGCACATAGGTCCGCACATTGAGTTCAGGGAAGGCCGAAAGCCAGGGCACACTGGGCAAGCCCCGCGGCCGCACATCGACCATGCGGAAAGGGACAACCCCTATCCAAGCCATGCCATCGAAAGTATCGAGTTTCAAATTAGCGGGCAAGAGGGGCTCGATCTGCGCAGCAGGGAGGGGCCAGTGAGCAAAGAGCAGATCGCACCAACTCTGCGCCATACGCCACGGCGTATTCGGCAGCGGCCAGGGTCGATGATCAATTTGCTGAAAAATTGCATCCAGTGCCATGGTTTGTGTTTTACCCCCAGGCTGCCACAAGATGGAGCAACCCCAACCCCGCAAATCCGCTCAGAATCAGCCAATCCCCTCGCCGCCGGCCGAGATAAAGTTGACTCGCTGACCGCAAGAACCACCAGCCCGCAATCCACAAGGCCAGCAAGCGTCCCAGATCCGTTGCAAGCCACCAATACGCTGCCAGATCGAGCAGCCCAATGGTGACTAGTGTGTAGCTCGCCGCATGATTCATCACCCAGGCGATGCCATAAATGTCTTGGCGTTGGGTGGCGTAGCGGATCGGCCCCAAGCGAATGGCTTTCAGCGGCACTCCAGTGCGCGGGATCGCCTGTTCAAAATCCAACCAAAGCGGAAAAAAGAAGTGTAGCGAACCTAAGATCAAGGTAAATAAACCGGCCAGTGCCAGAAAGCCGAGTAAAAGTGCATTCATGTTCTGCATTTTAGCATAAAAGTTGCAACCTTTTGAGCCGCCTTGCGTACTGTTGTGCAACTCATCCTGCTAGGTAGCAGCAATCAACCGCAGCCCCCGACAGGCCGATGAGTAACGAAGAAAAATCCCATTGTAGGAGAATGGCTAAGTCATTGCCGCTTGCAGCGAGCGCAGGCGAAGCAATCTTGATTGTAAGGAGAAGACATGACTACTGAACCAGTAATCGAACGTCCGGTGGTGCAAGCGGCAGAGCAAACGACTGCCGAAGCCACCCCAGAAAGTTTGCCCTCGTCCGCGCCGCGGACCACGTTATACCGTCACCCGACCGATAAAGTGTTAGGCGGTGTTTGTGGTGGGTTGGCTGAATATCTCGGCTGGGATCCAACCTTGGTGCGAGTCATCTGGGTGGTTGCTACCCTGACCACGGGTGGCGGTGGCTTCTTGGCCTACTTGGCTCTGTGGCCCTTGTTGCCCGTTGGCACCGCGGCTGACGGTCAAGTCCGTGCGGCTTCCATCGAGCTGAACGAGCGCAATGTTGGGGTTGCCGCCAAAGTATTGATCGCCCTTGGTGGGATATGGCTGCTGGCGAATCTGGGAATTTTGCCTTCACTGTGGGATAGCTTCTGGACCGTGATGAGTATTGTGTTCTGGCCCGCACTATTGATCGGCGTCGGCTATCTGCTCCTCCGGGGCACTGGTACAACCGGCGATTGGGGGAGCAATTTCCAAGGCTGGCAAACGCGAGTTCGTACCAATATCAAGGCGCCCGACGGTGCCGGATTGAAAGCCAGCATGAAGCGCTTCAGCCAGAGCCTACCGCTCAAGCGTAGCCGCCGAGATCGCCTTTTTATGGGTGTTTGTGGTGGCATCGGCCAAAAGCTGGGTATCGATGCCAATCTTGTGCGTTTGGTCTGGATTGCCTTTAGTATTCCTACCGTAGGCATGGGTGTGCTGATCTATGTGGTGGCCGGCCTCTTGTTGCCTGAAGAAAAGCCTGCTGAGGTAGCTCCTTTTTCTGCGGAACCCCAAGATGTGCAGGTGATCGACGGGACGGCCAGCTACAAGCTGTAAGCGATTTAGAATTTTAGCTTTATGATTGGATGCAGAGCGGCGTTGTGTACCAGGTACCAACGTCGCTTTGTTTTGTCACTTGTTTGCTGCGTAAGAGTAGCGATATAATAGGCTTGGTGCGCTGTAAGCTGTCAAAGTAGAGAAGCGAGGCAACGATGGGGAAGTTCACCAATTTTCTCATCGGCGCGGCATTAGGCGCCGCTGTCGGTGTTGTGATCAATTATGTCTTTGGGCCCGGGCAAGATAGCGACTTTGTCCAGGGGTATCGTTCTCGGCTAGACAAAGCTTTGGCAGACGGTGAGCAGGCAGCTGCAGAACACGAGGCTGAGTTGCGTCGCCAGTTTGAACTTGCCAAACGGCAATCTCCTCCAAGCTCGTAAATCAGCTGTGTCCTGCTGCAATCACTCCTGGTTGACAGTGGGGACAGAAATGCGAACTGCGCTGCGCAATCACCAACCGCTGGATCGGCGTGCCACAAACGCGGCAAGGTTGACCCTCTCGATTATATACCGCGTGGTCATTTTGAAAATTGCCGGTCGTCCCATTCGGTCGTAGATAATTTTGGAGACTGCTGGCGCCAAGGCTGCTACCACAGGCTGCGATCGCCGCAAGCAACACCTGCCGGATGGCCTCATATAGCTGCTCAATCTCCTCGAATGTCAATGATCGCCCCGCACGCAAAGGATGAATCTTCGCCCGAAAGAGCGCCTCATCGGCGTAGATATTGCCCACACCAGCCAATAGCCGTTGATCGAGCAAGAGCGCTTTGATCGGCGCGGCGCGCCCTTGAAGGCCAGCCGCCAGGTGTGAAGCTTGAAAGTCTGCGGCAAG
>CAZMRA010000127.1:0-13840 GCA_964568485.1 uncultured Caldilineaceae bacterium
CAGCCACGCCAACGCCCAGCGCCACCGCAACGGCGACGCCGACCCCGCTACCGACCGCAACCAGCACGCCGACTGGGGAGGATTCACTGAGCTGCACGGTGCACTATGATGTCAATAATGATTGGGGGAATGGCTTTGTCACCAACGTAGTGGTGACCAATCTGAGTGGAGCGCCCTGGCAAGGCTGGAACGTCACCTGGAGCTTTGCCGGCAACCAGCAGATCACCAATCTGTGGAATGGCGCGCTGACCCAGAATAACCAGCAGATCCAGGTCGCAAATGCGGCTTGGAATGGGTCGGTCCCTGCGAATAGTTCTGTGAGTTTTGGTTTTCAAGCAGCCTATAGTGGAGCAAACTCAGCACCTACTGCATTCCAGGCCAACGGCCAACCCTGCTCGCTTGTTCCATAATGCCACTAGTCAACCTTGCTTTGAGGATCGGCCTGTTACCGATGGCACCACGAGACTGGCCGATTTTCAAGCAGGTGCTAGATAGACTTTTTGCAGCAGACAGGTAAAATGGCCGACTAGCGCAGAAAACCCTCGGTGCTTTACCCAATGGCGCTTATCGTATCTACCCCAGCCTTCAGCGCTGAGGGCCAATCAATCTCGCCGCTTACCTCTGCAAGCAGCGATGGCATTAACATTAGAGGAGAATAGGGAACGTATGCAAGCGGAGCAGCTTTTGCAATTCTTGAAACAACGGCGCAGTTTCGGTATCAAAGACATCAAGGCAGACCCGATTACGCCAGCCCAGATCGAACTCATGCTCGAAGCAGCCAACTGGGCTCCAAGCCACGGCCAAACCGAACCCTGGCGCTTTACTGTCTTTATGGGTGAAGGACGCCGACAATTGGCCGAGGCCTTTGCCGAAGCTTACCGCCAATTGACACCACCCGATCGGTTCAGCGAAGAGGGCCAAGCCGCCCAGTCCGACCGGGCCTGGCAAGCCTCCGCCTGGATCAGCCTCGGCATGGTGACCGATGGTCGGATGCCCGAGTGGGAAGAGATGAGTGCGGTTGCCATCGCGGCTTACAACATCCACCTCATGGCTGCTAGCATGGGACTGGCTTGCAAATGGACCAGTGGCGCCGTTGCCATCCATCCCCATGTCGCCCAGGTCGTGGGCTTAACCCCGCCTGCGCGGCTGCTCGGCTTTTTGTACGTTGGCCATCCTGCGATCGAGCCGCCTGCCGGTGTGCGGCGCCCCATCACCGATAAAGTTACTTGGGTGGTCGAGAATTAACGTTCTCCGCTTATAGCGAACTTGCGTAGGTAGGCTTCTGCAGGAGGTCTGCCTACTTCTTTTTTCGGGTTCAACCGTTCGGCCTCATTTGTGGCCCCGCTCAGCCACGCCATCAGCGCCATTACCCCACAAATAAACTCACCCAGCAACTGAATTAGCTCATTCTCGCTTGGGTGGAAGTACGCCTACCACAGCGCGGCAAAAAGCATGCTATTATCGCCAATGTTGCACGAGCAAATCTCGGCAATGTGGCTAGCTCATTTGTTTTGGATCGTTTGACGTATACCTGTCATTATGTTACACTGACAAGACGATCTATGTCGTGAAGGTAGCCACCAAAGTCAGCAGGAGCCACAGCTCAGCATACGATTCGGTTGATGGTTGGTGTCAGCAAACTGACCTTTCCCGTACCATTCACCCCAGATCTGGTCAGTTTTGTGGCGAAAGCTTATAGGATACGCGATGAACTTAAAACGATTACGGAGCGGCACAATTTATATCTTGCTGCTCGTTGCCCTTGGTGCTTTTCTTTATACCTCCTTGACCAATAATGCTGCATCCACTGCTCAGGTTGTGCGGATCAATCAAGTCGCGCAAGATGTGCGCGAAGGGCGCGTCAAACAGATCTCGGTAAAAGATGATCGCTTGACTGTGACCCTGCGGGCGGTGGGCAACGAGCCCGAGCGCCTTGTGCAATCTCGCAAAGAGAGCGAAACCGGGATTGTGCAGACGTTGCGCAACCTTGGGGTGACCGCAGAGCAGATCAAAGCGGTCGATATTCGCGTGGCTGAGCCCCAGTTCTGGGAAAATTGGAGTGGCATCTTACTGGCGCTACTGCCACTGATTTTGCTCGGTGCCTTCTTCTTTTTCATTATGCGCCAAGCCCAAGGCGCGGGCAATCAAGCCTTTAGCTTTGGCAAAAGTCGAGCGCGTATGTTTGCCGGCGACCGCCCCACTGTAACCTTTGGCGATGTAGCTGGCAACGAAGAGGCCAAACAAGAGCTTCAAGAAGTTGTAGAATTCCTCAAAGAGCCCGAAAAGTTTGCCATCCTCGGCGCCCGGATTCCTCGTGGCGTTTTGCTGGTTGGTCCGCCCGGAACCGGGAAAACCTTGATGGCCAAAGCCGTTTCGGGTGAGGCTGGCGTGCCCTTCTTCAGCATCTCTGGTTCAGAATTTGTCGAGATGTTTGTCGGTGTTGGTGCTAGCCGGGTACGCGATCTCTTCGAGCAAGCCAAGAAGAATGCCCCCTGCATTATCTTTGTCGACGAGATCGATGCTGTTGGTCGCCACCGCGGCGCTGGACTCGGGGGCTCGCACGACGAACGCGAGCAGACCCTGAACCAGATTCTGGTGGAGATGGATGGCTTTGATAGTGAAACCAACATCATCATCATCGCCGCTACCAACCGCCCCGATATTTTGGACCCAGCCCTATTGCGGCCAGGCCGTTTTGATCGCCGTGTCACCATGGATGCGCCCGACGTCAAAGGTCGACGCGCCATTCTGGATGTGCATGTCCGTGGCAAACCATTGGCCGCCGATGTCGATCTGGATGTCATTGCCAAGCAGATTCCGGGCTTTGCCGGTGCCGATATTGAAAATCTGGTCAACGAAGCCGCCATCTTGGCCGCCCGCCGCAATCGCCGGTCAATCAGCAACGATGAATTGCAAGAGGCTATCGAGCGTGTTATCGCCGGGCCCGAGCGCCGCAGCCGGTTGATTACTCCTAAAGAAAAAGAGATCGTGGCCTATCACGAAGCCGGTCATGCCGTGGCCATGCACTTTTTGCCCAACCACGATCCAGTGCATAAAGTCACGATTGTGCCGCGCGGTATGGCCGGTGGCTATACCATGAGCCTGCCCGATGAAGAGAACAGCGTGATGACACGCGATAAGTTCCGCGATCAGTTGGTAGCGCTCTTGGGTGGGCGCGTGGCCGAGGAGATCCGCTTTGGCGATATCACCACAGGTGCGAGCAACGATCTGGAGCGGGTTACTCAATTGGCACGGGCGATGGTCACCCAATGGGGCATGAGCGACAAGCTGGGCCCCATCCGCTACGGTGAGCGCGAAGAGATGATGTTTCTAGGGCGCCAGTTTAGTGAGCACCGCAACTATAGCGACCAAGTTGCTGAAGAGATCGACAACGAAGTTCATGGCTTGGTCTCAGAGGCGCATCAACGCTGCCATGATCTTCTGCAACAGCATTGGGATAAGATGGAAGCTCTCTCCAATCGCCTGCTGCAGGTCGAGACAATCAATGCGCCTGAATTCTTAGCAATTATGCGCGGTGAGCAACCAGTCGAGCCCGAAGAAAAGACACCAACCACTAAGCCACCGCTGCGTGAGTCGAAGCCCGATGAGCAAACACGTTCCGACAAACGGGGTGAGAGTGGTGTGGATCTCGGCGGGACCTTGCCAGCACCTGCCTAGTCCCTGTTACGAAAGCTGACTGGATGGCGAATCAGGATCGATTTCCGTACACCAGGCCACAGCCAACTCTCAATGGGCATGGTCACCATACAGCCCCGCCTCCCCCCGGCGGGGCTTTTTCTGGGGCAACTGCGTTACGCACTGAATTTCCCCAAGAACAGATCCCCATTGCGTTGGATAGCCTACTTTACTTGGCGAGCCGACTGTACTTTGGTGGGATGCCTTTGCTACGCTGGCCTCAATGGCTCTGCTTCTTCGCCATCGCGGCAGCCGCCATTGGGCTATTACCTGGGCGACTCTGGTGGATTGGTAGCGCCCTGATCCTGTGGGTTGGGCTGCAAATCATTTTTCGCATTCGCCGCCGACGGGACTTTGTCAACTTCCATGAAGGATCGTTGCCTTCCATTTCGCCCCAGCCGCTGCCCGTGCCCGACAAGATTCCCATCTTTGCCACTGGCCTCTTTGCGGTGGAAAATAAACAGCAACACTATACGTGGCTGCCAGGTTTTTACCGAACCTTTGCCACACGCGAACATGCGCTGCTGTGTCAAGTTGCGGCGAAACCATTTTGGCCCATCCGCTCCTGGCCTGAAGCTGAGCAAGGGCTTTGGTATGTCTTTTTCACGCCCAATGCCATCGACGAAATCCGCTTTGGGACGCTCAGCTTTGGTCACCATCAGCGGCCAGCGCTAGCAATCCACTACCGCGAACCAGTAACGAATACCGACAAACCACGCCCGCCACAGCCACGTGTGGTTTATATCGCTTGTCAGCAGGAAAGCGATCTGCTGCGGATTCTTGCCGACTTGCTGGTGGACGCTAACCCTATCTCCTCACCACAGGTTCTGGATCAATCAGCTTGAATGGTCGGCGCTGGGCAGTGATACGTTTGTTGCGCTTGAGCAACTCGTTGCCCGCCACAGCGCTGGTGTTGATTGGCGCGTTCCGAGTGAGCGGGTGGCCATTATCGGCGCGAGTTTGGGGAGCAGCCGCGGCCATGTGGTGCGTGACCGCCTTTGGCTACGTCAGCAACGATTTGCATGATTTCGCCGAGGATCGCATCAACAAGCCAGATCGACCATTGCCCTCCGGGGCCGTTTCGCTGCAATGGGCTAGCCGCCTCAGCGCAGGATTGGTCCTGACCACCTTAGGGCTGGCTTGGTCACTTGGTTGGGCCGAAGGGTTGATTGCATTGACGGTCTTGGGCTTGTTGACCCTCTACAATCGGCACTTGAAGGCCAGCGCAGGCGGGGGCAATCTGCTGATCGCTGGCTTGGCAGGGAGTGCATTGTTGGCGGGCGGTGTAGCCGCCCAAGGCTTTCAGATCTCAGCCATCCGAGCGCTGATGCTACCAGCCCTGATCTTGGCGAGCTTTGTCGCAGCCCGCGAATTGCTCAAAACGCTGGAGGATCAAGTCGGCGACCGGGCCGCTGGCAAGTTGACGGCAGCCATCCGCTGGGGCGATCGCCGCATCTTGCAAATTTTGGCGCTGCTCACGGGTTGGCTGAGTATACTCATCTGGTTCGCCGCCCGTATCGGCCATTTCTCGCTGCTAGCGAGTTGCTTGCTCTTCCTTGGCGTCGTTGCCCCGCTGGCGGGCACCATCTACTATCTTTGGTCGACAGCCACCCCGCAACGCGTGGGGCATTGTCTACGCTTGCTCAAAAGCAGCTATTTCATTGGACTGCTGGCCTTGATCATTGCATAAAGCAGTAGGAAGCTATGAACGAACAACCAACCGACGAACTTATTACGCCTACCCGGCCCAGTTGGGATGAATATTTTATGGCGATTGCCTTTGCCGTGGCCGGACGCAGCACCTGCGATCGCGCCCATGTGGGGGCGGTCTTGGTGCGGGATCGGCGCATCCTCACCACGGGCTACAATGGTGCACCGGCTGGCTTGCCACACTGCGATGATGTCGGCCATCTGATGGTTGATGGCCACTGCGTGCGTACCTTGCACGCAGAACAGAATGCGATCATTCAAGGAGCGCTGCATGGGGTCAGCATCCAGGGCGCCACCGCCTATGTCACCCACCAACCCTGCTTGACTTGCGCCAAAATGTTGATCAATAGCGGCGTCACCCGGATTGTCTATGCCGGCAACTATCCCGATGAACATAGCCGCAGCTTCTTGAATATAGCGAACGTTGCTTTGGTGCATCTCCCCTACACTCGCCCAGCCGACACCGTTTATCAACCCGCCGACGCTCCATGACGCAACAGCTCGCGTTTCCAGCCGGCTTCTGGTGGGGCACAGCCTCGTCGGGGCACCAAGTCGAGGGCAACAATCAGGGCAATCACTGGTGGCAATTTGAGCATGATCCGCGGGTTGATTGGCCAGCCGGGCGTAGTGGCCGCGCCTGTGATTGGTGGGAAAATGCCGAGCAAGATTTTGACCGCATGCAAGCGCTGCACCTGAATACCCATCGCTTGAGCCTAGAATGGAGCCGGATCGAGCCTGCGCCGGGGAAATTTGACCATGCCGCCTTGGACCGCTACCGCGAACTGTTGGGTGGTCTGCGCGAGCGGGGGATTCGCCCGGGCGTGGCGCTGCATCATTTTACGCAGCCCCAATGGTTCGCCAAAGCAGGGGGCTGGTTGCATCCCGAAGCCGTTGATCGGTTTCAGCGCTATGCCAGCGTGGTGGTGCAAACCCTGGGCGATCTCTGTGATTGGTGGCTGACCATGAATGAGCCGATTGTGGATGTTGTCCAGTGCTGGGTACGCGGCTTGTGGCCCCCGCGGCGCCGCAATCCCTGGCTAGCCTGGCGAGTGCTGCGCCGGCTGCTGTTTGCCCACGCGGCAGCGTATCACACCATTCACGCTTACCAGCCCGACGCACAAGTCAGCTATACGCACGCCTTCCACGCCTTTCGCGGGCGTCCCAGTTGGCATCCGCTGAATCGTTGGGTGGCGGCGGCGCGCGCCTATCTCATCGATCAACTCTGGCTGCGCACAACGCTCACCGGCCGCATCTTGCCCCCGTTGGACAGCGGTCGCTACCACGCCCAATTGGCCGACACGCTCGATTTTATCGGGGTGAATTATTACGGGCGCAGTTGGGTGCAATGGTCGCTGGACCCGCGTCTGCTCTTCGGCAGCGACTATTACCCGCCCGACGCCGAATTTTCGGACAGCGGGCAACATGGCCCCTACAGCCACTACTCGCCCGATGGTCTATACGAACATTGCCTCGCCCTGCACCAGCTGGGCAAGCCGCTCTACATCACAGAAAATGGTCTGCCCGATCGCGATGATGACCAGCGCCCACGTTGGATCTTGGGTCACTTGGCCGCGGTTCACCGCGCGCTCAGCGCTGGCTGCGACATCCGCGGTTATTTTTACTGGACCTTTGTGGATAATTTTGAGTGGAATGAAGGCTGGGGATTGCGCTTTGGCCTTGTCGAGCTAGATCCGCAAACGCAAGTCCGCAAACAACGCCCCAGCGCGCAGATGTATGGCGAGATCGCGCGAGTAAACGGGATCAGCCGGACGCTGGTCGAGCAGTACGCGCCCACGCTCCTGAACGAGCTCTTTCCAGCTGCGTCCTAGGGATAGCGCATCACCGGCGAAGGGAAGTTGGGCTCTGTGGCCAAGCGCGCCAATTCGTATGACAAGGCATTGGTGTAGGCCACCAGCGTGTCCACGGTCAGCTCGAAGATGGGGTATGAGAAATTGCGGGTTGGCAACTCGGCTGTCAAGTTGACGTCGCCATCATCGTCCACGGCAAAGGTGACCAGCCGCATCTGCAGATTGAGCTGCAGCAACGCTTCATAAAGTCGAGGTTGGCAATCGGCCTGGGGTGGCGGCACAAAGGGGCTGACTGCAAAATGGACCCACTCATCACTGAGCATCACATAAAGATCAAATTCATCTTCGCGTTCCGTGAAGAAGGTCGTGCGCCAGAGGCTAGCATCGATCTGCTCATAGGCCCAGCCGTAGCGCTGAAAATAGACCGGTAGATTGATGCGCATGCTTCTCTCCATTTCGCAAATCTCATGCTTGACAATGGCTGCAAAACCAGTTATGATTGCCGACAGTTCAAAGTCATTATAACCAAAAGACTGTGAACCGGAAGAGTAGCACGCAAAGCGAACTTCAGAGAGCGCCCGGTAGGTGTGAGGGGCGTAGTAGCGCAGTGTGTGAATGGCCCGGGGAGTCAAGTCTCGAACGGATACCCTAGTAGACGACTTCGGACACGCCACCGTTATCAGGGCGCTGAGAATCAGAATCGTGCGTTCAGCACAACGCCTGATGAGCTATTCAGGATATTCTCGTTCTCGTAAGAGTGAGACTGGCGGCCAATCCTGCGTTTCATCAGCAGGATTTTTTATTGAGTGGCCCGGTCTAAATGGGGTGGCACCGCGGGGAAATTGAAATGTCCTCGTCCCTTTGTACAACGACGGTTGTGCATGGGGGCGGGGATTTTTTGTTTTAAGAGACTTGAGGGTTGTAGCGAGAGAGCAGACAGGGTGCGCCACTTTCTCGGCACAGCGCTTCAGTCTCCTAGTCTCAAGGAGACAATCATGGCAAGCCAATACAAGCCCAGTTTAGACGAAGTCCGTTCGCTGGCAACACAGGGGAATATCATCCCCATTTATTGTGAATTACCGGCTGATCTGGAGACCCCAGTATCGGTCTATTTGAAACTTTGTGGCCAGAAACGGGACACGCCCAGCTTTCTGCTGGAATCGGTAGAAAAGGGTGAGCAACTGGGCCGCTATAGCTTTATCGGCGTAAATGCTCCGCTCACGGTGACCTCTTACGGCGACCGTTCGCTGGTCGGTGGTGCAGGTGGCACCGTGATCGAAGAACAGCAAGGCGATCCACTGGAGGTGATCAAGAACCTGCTCTGTGACCGCACACCCGTCAAGTTGCGCGGCTTGCCCCGCTTTAGCGGCGGTGCGGTGGGCTACTTTGGCTACGATCTGGTGCGGTTTATGGAGCGCCTGCCGGCAACGGCCAAAAGCACGCTCAATGTACCCGATATGATTGTGCTTCTGGCCGACAATTTAGTCGCGTTTGACCATGTCAAGCACAAATTGATCATCATCGCCAATATGCGGGTCGAAGCGGATCTGCGGGCAGCCTATGCCGATGCCGTAGCCCGCATCGAGACGATGATCAACCGCTTACGCCAGCCACTGACACCGCCAGAGACCAAGGTCTGCCCGAGCAATACGCCGTGGCGCAGCAACTTGACCCAAGAGCAGTTTGAGGAAAATGTGCGCCAAGCCAAAGAATATATAGCGGCTGGGGATATTTTCCAGGTGGTGCTGAGTCAACGTCTGAGCCGCGAGACCGAGGCCGATCCCTTTACGATTTATCGAGCGCTGCGCATGTTGAATCCGTCACCCTACATGTTCTTTCTCGACTTCAGCGGCGTGGCGGGGATCGAAGGGGAGCCGGTGCGCTTGATCGGTTCCAGCCCGGAGATGCATGTGCGCCTTGCCGATGGCGAAGCCTTTTTGCATCCCATTGCGGGCACCCGCTGGCGCGGACAAACCCCCGAGGAAGATGATCGGTTGGCCGAAGAGCTGCTCAACGATCCCAAAGAGCAGGCCGAACATGTGATGTTGGTCGACCTAGGGCGCAACGACTTGGGCCGGGTCTGTGAATATGGCACGGTGAAGACGCCAACGATGATGGCAGTTGAGCGCTACAGCCATGTGATGCACATTGTGAGTGATGTGCGGGGTAAGATTTTACCCGAACATGATGCATTTAGCCTGTTGCGGGCCACCTTCCCGGCGGGAACATTGAGCGGGGCGCCCAAAGTGCGGGCGATGGAGATCATCGACGAGCTCGAAGCGGTACGCCGCGGCCCGTATGGCGGTGCGGTCGGCCACATTGATTACGATGGCAACATGGATACCTGCATCACTATCCGTACGATCACCATGAAGGGCAAGCTGTGTAACATCCAAGCTGGCGGCGGGATCGTAGCGGACAGCGATCCAACCTACGAGTTCAACGAATCGATGAACAAGGCCAAGGCTTTGGCCGTAGCGGTGGAACAAGCCGAACAGGGCTTGTAGGCGGCACAAAAGGAGCGCACAATGGGCCAGGTAAAAATCTATGGGCTTGCAGAACGGTTAAACCCGCGCAAACGGCAATTGTCAGATGTGATTCATGCCTGTGTGATGGAGGCGCTCCAATTTCCAGCCGACAAACGGGCGCATCGCTTTTTTCCATTAAACGCCGAGGATTTTTTCTACCCCGCAGGCCGTTCCGAAGAGTACACCATCATCGAGATCACGATGATGAGCGGACGCACGGTCGAGACCAAGAAGCGCTTGATTCGCCTGCTGTTTGACAAAATTAGTGCGGAATTAGGCATCCGCCAGCATGATTTGGAAATCTGCATCCTCGAAAGCCCGCCGCACAACTGGGGATTCCGCGGGATGCACGGAGACGAAATCAAGTTAGATTATAAAGTGGAAGTGTGAAGGAATTATCATGTCTACCGAAAAACGCAAACGCATCTTAACTGGCGATCGTACGACTGGCAAGCTGCATCTTGGCCACTATGTCGGCAGCCATCGCCACCGGCTGGCCCTGCAGGACGAATACGAATGTTTCTTTCTGCTGGCCGATCTGCATATGTTGACGACCAAACCCAGCAAGGAAGATATCGAGCAATCGACCGATAATGCCCGGGTCATCGTCATGGATCATCTAGCGATTGGCATCGACCCGAACAAGGTCACTTTCTGCTTGCAATCGGCCATCCACGAAACCTATGAGCTGCAATTGCTGATCAGCAGCTTGGTAACGGTCGAACGCCTGCAGCAGCTGCCCACGATCAAAGATATGGCGAACGCAGCCGGCTTTGAGCAGATCCCGTACAACCTGCTCGGTTATCCAGTGCTGCAATCAGCGGATATCCTGTTACCCCGTGCACATCTGGTGCCGGTCGGCAAAGACAACGAAAGCCACGTCGAATTAACTCGGCAGATCGCCCGGCGCTTCAACAATGCCTATGGCGAAGTCTTTCCGTTGCCCGATCCCTATGTCGTCGGCGGCACCCTGCCCGGTATCGATGGCAATGCCAAAATGGGCAAAAGCTTGGGCAATGCCATCTATCTCAGCGACGATACGGCCACGGTGCGTAAACGGGTCAACAGCATGTACACCGACCCGAATCGTGTCTCGCCGGATGTGTCGGGCCGCGTCGAGGGCAATCCGGTTTTTGTCTACCACGATTTCTTCAACCCCAACAAGGCTGAAGTCGAGGATCTGAAAGAGCGCTACCGCCAGGGCCGGGTGGGCGATGTCGAAGTCAAAGAGAAGCTGTTCATCGCCCTGGAGAATTTCCTCGAGCCGACGCGGGAACGCCGCGCCTATTACAGCGCACAGACCGGCTTTGTGGACGAGTTGATCTACGAAGGTACATTGCGGGCCCGCGAGGAAGCCAAGGCCACCCTCATTGAAGCCAAAAAGGCGATGGGGCTGACCGGCGTCTGGAACAAGATCAGCCGCAGTGCGGAACGGCGCAAGAAGAAGGCCGAAGCCCAGAACTAATGAGCAGTGCGTAGCGACGGGAAGTTGGCGCGTGAATGGCCGTACGACCACACACGCTCTATCAATGACTGTCACTCATCAAGTGCGGTAATAGATTCGAACTGCGAGGCACACGATGCCCTTCACACTCGACAAAGTCATCCCTTGGGGGCGTTCGCTGGACGAATATCGGCGCATGTTCAGCCTGAGTGCGGCGGATATGGCCGGCACCATCCTCGGCGTGGGTGATGGCCCGGCCAGTTTCAATGCCGAAATGACCGCACAGGGTCACCATGTGATCTCGGTCGATCCGATCTATGCCTTTTCGTGCGCCCAGATCCGCCAGCGAATCGACGAGACTTATGCCACGGTGATCGATCAACTGGGGCCGAACTTGGACTCGTATGTGTGGGATGAATTTGGGGATCCCAACGGATTAGGGCGGCATCGGCTGGCGACAATGGAGCGCTTTCTCGCCGATTATGAACAGGGAATCGCCCAGGGGCGCTATGTGATTGGCGAATTGCCGCAACTCAATTTTGCGGATGGCCAATTCACCCTTGCGCTCTGTTCGCACTTGTTATTTCTATATACCGAACAGCTTTCGTACGGCTTTCACCTCGCAGCTATCCAAGAGATGGCACGCATTGCGGATGAAGTGCGGATCTTCCCACTGCTCGATCTAGCGGTGCAGCGCTCCCGTTATCTTGATCCGCTTTGCGCTGACCTGAAGCAACAGGGCTATGCGGTGGAGATCGTCGGGGTGAATTATGAATTCCAGCGTGGTGGCAATCAAATGCTGGTCGTTTCCAAACCGAGGAGCAAACAATGATCGCCGTAATCGACAATTACGATAGTTTCACCTACAATTTGGTGCAATTCCTGGGCGAAATCGGCGCAAAAGATATTCGCGTCTGGCGCAATGACAAGATCGATGTGGAAGAATTGGCCGAGCACCGCCCCACGCATATCCTGATCAGCCCGGGGCCAGGCTCACCTGAAAAAGACAGCGGCATCAGCAATGATGTGATCCGCTTGCTCGGCGAAACCACCCCCATCCTGGGCGTCTGTCTCGGCCAGCAGTGCATGGGTCATGTCTTTGGGGGGCAAGTGGTGCGGGCCCCACGGTTGATGCACGGCAAGACCAGCCCGATCTATCACAATGGCGAAGGCATCTTTGCCGGCCTGCCCAGCCCCTTTACCGCGACGCGCTATCATAGCTTGATTGTCCAAGAGCCGCTGCCCGATGTATTGGAAGCCACGGCCCACACGGCCGAGGGTGAATTGATGGGTCTGCGCCACAAGACGTTGCCAATCTTCGGGGTGCAATTCCATCCCGAAAGCATCCTGACTGAATACGGGCACGACATGTTGCGCAACTTTTTGTCTCTCTAAAGGCACGCTGTCGACAGCTTGGGAGCCGCTTGCTTGCCCCCATTGGCTGACAGCAGGTCCAGCTTATGATCGATCTTACACCAGATATTCACCGCTACCTGACCACGGCCCCGGCGAGCCATTTTCTTGGCCAGTCGGTCACCATCCTTGACCACTGGGAAGGGCAAGAGCATCTCTTGTGGCGGGTGGAGAGTGGCGGACGCGAAGCCGTGCTCAAATTCTTTCTCGACGCCGGGCAGGCGCGCAGTCGCCGTCAATATGATGGGCAAACGACCTTTGCCCCTTATGGCATTGCCCCCGCCCCGCTCTGGACAGATCGCTACCCTGAGGGGCTATCGCGCCAGGTACTCATCTACACGTGGCAGCCGGGCGAGCCGATCAACGGCGAGAACGAGCAGCAGATGGCCGCATTGGCACGCAGTGTGGGTGCCTTGCACGGCGGTGATCTAAGCGAGGTGCGCCGCTTTTCACCTAATCCGGTGAATTTAGACTTCTTCTGGCGCATTGTTGGCGGCGGCGTGACGCCACTTCGACAGTGGTTCAGCGACCAATCGCTCAACGTACTGCCTGCACTATTCGATCAGCTGGCTGGCCGTGCTGAACAATTTGTACAAGCCGCGCTGCCACTTTGGCAAGGGGTCTCTCCCACACCCGTGCACGGCGATCTGCGCTTGGAAAACACGATCGACAGCTTTGGCAGTGCGGTCTTGCTGGATTGGGAAATGTACGGCGTGGGCGATCCAGCGTTGGATGTGGCGAGCTTTTTGTATCACAGCCAAGCCGAGCTCAGCGTCGAGATACGCGAGCTGTGGCTGGAGCAGTATCTGGCCTACTTTGACCAACCGGGACTGGCCGAGCGCATTGCAGTCTACGGCCAACTGCTACCGGTTCAATCGCTCATGTTTCTGCTCAGCGGGTTGCGCCAGTATGGAACAACCTCCCCCACGGCTGAACAAGCTGCGATGTTGCCCTTCGTGGCGGAATCATTAGAAGCGACGCTCGATCAAGTTGCTGCGACATTGCAAGTGCCAATCAACGACAAATCACAATTACACCATGAATTAAACCAGTTGATCCAGGTTCGTGGGTCACAGGAGGAATGATGAGTCAATCCGCGATTCAACAAGCAATTCAACAGCTGTTCAACCTCCAAGACCTGACAGTTGAACAAGCTGACGCCGCCATGAGCGAGATCATGCAAGGTGAGGCCACCCCCGCGCAGATTGGGGCGTTTTTGGCTGCCTTGCGCGTCAAGGGCG
>CAZMRA010000128.1:0-3194 GCA_964568485.1 uncultured Caldilineaceae bacterium
ACCGCACCAGCTCGCGCAGGTGATCGCGATCGCGGTAAACCATGATTGCTCCCAATCCCTCAATCATGCCGCCCCGACTTTTCGACAGAGGAGGAACAAAATGCATCGTGTGGTTAGGTTCTCTAGCAAAGTCGTATTACCAGCTGTACTGATAATGGCGCTTCTGGTTGCCTGTGCGCCCGCTACAGATGCACCACCCGCGGCCGATATGCCATCCGCCGCCGTGGAAGCGGCTGCTCCTGCTGAACAGGCTGCCGCCGCAGTAGATGTGGATCCCGATGCCAAAGAAGCGCCAATGTTGGCCGAATTGGTGGCGTCCGGTGATTTGCCCCCCTTGGAAGAGCGGCTTCCTGCCGTGCCGCTCGTGGTTGAGCCAATCGCAAGCTTGGGTAAATATGGAGGTACTTGGCGCACAGCATTGGTCGGTGGCCAAGACAATGCTTGGCTGACCCGCACCATCAGCTATGACCATCTCGTGCGCTGGGCCCGCGATTGGTCGGGCACCGAGCCGAACGTCGCAGAAGCGGTCGAAGCCAACGAGGATGCTAGTGAATACACCTTTCATCTGCGCGAAGGCATGAAATGGTCCGATGGTGAACCCTTTACCGCAGATGACCTGCTCTTCTGGTACGAAGATATTCTGTCCAATGAAGAGTATCGGGCGGTTCACCCGGTGGCTGGCTGGTTGCAAGCTGGTGGTGAGCCACCAGTGGTGGAAAAGCTCGATGATGCTACGGTGGTCTTTAAATTTAATGGCCCCCATGGTCTCTTCTTGCAATTTCTGGCCACACCCGATGGGGATGCGCCCACGCGCTGGCCCAAACACTATTGTTCGCAATTCCACCCCGATTACAACACTGAGAACTTGGATGATCTGATCGCCGAAGCCGGCGCTACCGACTGGGTTAACTTGATGGATCTCAAGTGCGGCGGTGTGCCGGGCACGCCTTACGATGCGCGCTGGCAAAATGGTGATTTGCCCACGCTGAAAGCTTGGCGGCTCACAACGCCGTATGGGGCTGGTTCGCAAGTGGTTGGTGAGCGCAACCCCTATTATTGGAAGGTTGACCCCGAAGGTCGCCAGTTGCCCTACATCGATCGGGTCGTCTACGACGTGCTCGAAGATCGCGAAGTCTTGTTGCTCAAGGTGCTGAATGGTGAGGTCGATATGATGAGCCGCCACTTCAACACCAACGACAACAAGGCTGTGCTCACCGATAACATGGAACAGGGTGGGTACAAGTTCTTCGAGACGGTAAGCAGTGGCAACGTGATTGGTTTCCACTTTAACCTCAATCACAAGAATCCCCGGTTGCGCGAAATATTCCAGAACAAGGATTTCCGCATCGCCATGTCGCACGCCATCAACCGCCAAGAGATTATCGACTTGATCTTGATTGGTCAGGGCGAACCCATGAACAACGCCATGGGCAAAACCGCGGGTGATCTCTACGATGAAGAGATGTACACGCTCTATACCGAGTACGACCCAGAAGTGGCCGCCGAACACTTGGCTGCTGCGGGCTTCACCGAAAAAGGCCCCGACGGCTTCTACCTCGGTCCCGATGGTGAGCCCTTCTCGTTCTCTGTACAAACAACCGAAGCCTTTGGTCATTACACCATTGCCGAGATCGTCGTGCAGCAGTGGCAAGCCTTTGGCATCAACGCCCAGCTGAATGTGATCGACCGGGCCTTACTCTACACCCGCAAGGATAGTAGTGAGCACGATGTGCATGTCTGGGGTGCAGGTGGTGGCCCAGAAGTTTATCTGGATCCCCGCCATTTCCTGCCAGTGCATAGTGAATCTGCCTTCGCCATGGCCTGGTATAACTGGTATGTCAACCCCACGGGCGAAGGGGCATTGGTTCCACCAGAGGAGCCGCCAGATCCAGTAAAGCGCCAGATGGAGCTGTACGATCAGATCAAAGGCACTGGGGACGCTGCCCAACAGGCTGAATTGATGAAGGAGATCTTGGCGATCGCCAAAGATCAGTTCTATGTGATCGGCATCAGTGCCAGCCCGCCCGGTTATGGCATTGTCAAGAACAATTTCCATAATGTTCCCGAGACGATGATCGGTTCGTGGCAGTACCCCGACCCCGCACCAACCAATCCCGAACAATATTGGATCGAATAGCCGGGAACGAATTCTAGGAAACGGGATACAGAACGTTCAGCTCTGTATCCCGTTGAGTCGCTTCGGAGAGTGCTATGCTCCCTTTTATGATCAAACGCACGCTGTATATGATCCCGACCTTGATCGCCATCTCAATCGTCTCGTTTGTGATCATCCAGTTGCCTCCGGGGGATTATTTGACGACCTTGGTGGCATCACTGGCCTCACAAGGCGAACAGGTGGATCCGGCCGCGTTGGTGGCGTTGCGTGAACGCTATGGATTGGGACAACCAATCTACGTGCAATATTACAAATGGATCTCCAACATTGTGCTGCGCGGTGACTTTGGTCAGTCCTTCGCCTGGAATATGCCCGTCTCGGCCTTGATCTGGGAGCGGCTGGTGTTGACCGTGGTGTTATCGCTCGCCGCGTTGCTCTTTGTCTGGATCGTCGCCTTTCCGATTGGGATTTACTCGGCGGTCAAACAATATTCATTGGGCGACTATTTTGCCACCTTTATTGGTTTTATTGGCTTGGCAACCCCCAGCTTTTTGATCGCCCTGGTCTTGATGTATGTGGCCTTCAAGTACTTTAACCAAAGTGTTGGCGGCCTCTTTTCCCCCGAATATCAAGAAGCCCCCTGGAATTGGGCCAAAGTGTTGGATCTCATCGGCCATTTGTGGATACCCATGGTGATTCTCGGCATGGAAGGCACCGCGAGCCTGATCCGGGTGATGCGCGCCAATCTGCTGGATGAGTTACGCAAGCCGTATGTGGTGACTGCACGCGCCAAAGGGCTGCCCGAATGGAAGGTGATTCTGAAATATCCGGTGCGTTTGGCGCTCAATCCCTTTATCAGCACTGTGGGCTGGGTGTTGCCTGGCTTGGTCTCTGGTTCAGCCATTTTGTCGATTGTGCTGAGCTTGCCCACCACCGGGCCGCTCCTCTTGCGGGCGTTGCTCTCGCAAGATATGTACTTGGCCGCTAGTTCGATCTTGTTGCTAAGTGTGCTCACCGTGATCGGCACCCTCATTTCGGATCTGCTTTTGGCTTGGCTTGATCCGCGTATCCGTTATTA
>CAZMRA010000128.1:3294-6986 GCA_964568485.1 uncultured Caldilineaceae bacterium
AGCGTTCACCCATCGACCATCAAGGAAGCTTGCTGATGACCACCGATGTTCGTTCGATACCCGCGGAAGAAGCCCCCTCTTCTATAGCGATGCTGCCCGAGCCAGAAAGTCGCGTTTCCATGGCTTCGCAGTGGAAGCTGATGTGGTGGAAATTTCGCAAACATAAGCTGGCTGTTGTTGGCGGCATCATCACCATTTTGATCTATTTGGTAGCGCTATTTGCTGAATTTCTCGCCCCTTTTTCGACCGATATGTTCAGCGCGACGTACACCTATGCGCCACCGCAACCGCTCCACTTATTCGAAGAGACGACCGAAGGCCTGCGCTTTAATCCGTATGTCAACGGCTATACCGTGGAGATCGATCCGGCAGCCTTACGCCGGACTTTTGTCGTTGATGAAAGTGCCAAACATTATGTTGGCTTTTTTGTCGAGGGGACACCTTACCGCCTCTTTGGCCTCTTTGAAACCAACCGGCATCTGATCGGCCCTGAAGAGCCGGATGCACCGATGTATCTGCTGGGAGCCGACCGTTTGGGGCGCGATGTGCTCAGCCGGTTAATCTATGGCACGCGCATCTCCATGTCTATTGGTCTGGTGGGGGTCGCGGTTAGCTTTGTGTTGGGCATTTTGTTAGGCGGGATCTCTGGCTTTTATGGTGGGGCCATCGACAATTTGATCCAACGCATCATCGAGTTTATTCGTTCTTTGCCCACCATCCCGCTGTGGATGGGGTTGGCCGCAGCTTTGCCCACCGATTGGCCGCCAACACGCGTCTACTTTGGCATCACGCTGATCTTGGCCTTTGTCAACTGGACAGGGTTGGCGCGTGTGGTGCGCGGTCGGTTTTTGGCCTTGCGCACCGAGGATTTTGTCACTGCGGCTCGCTTGGATGGCTCTAGCGAGATGCGCATCATCTGGAAACATATGGTGCCCTCCTTCACCAGCCACATCATCGCCGCGCTGACCTTAGCGATCCCCGGCACAATTCTTGCCGAAACCGCACTCAGCTTTCTGGGCTTGGGCCTACGTGCTCCTGTGGTCAGTTGGGGCGTGTTGTTGCAAGAAGCACAGAATATTCGAGCTGTCGCTACCGCTCCCTGGCTGCTGGTCCCCGGTTTGGTCGTGGTGATCACCGTGCTGGCCCTCAACTTCTTGGGGGATGGCTTGCGCGATGCAGCTGATCCATACCGCTGATGGCTACTGGGCAGAACTATGACCATTGAACAGAAATCAATTCACGTTGGCCCTATGACAAATTCAAACCAACCATTGATCGAAATTAGAAATCTCAAAACCTATTTTTTCACCGATGAAGGGGTCGTGAAGGCAGTCGATGGGGTCGACTTTGACATCTACCGCAACCGTACACTCTGTGTCGTAGGTGAGAGCGGCTGTGGCAAGAGCATCACCGCTCGCTCGATCTTGCAAATTGTCGACCCGCCGGGCCGTTTGGTGGAGGGTGAAATCCGTTTCCATCGCCTCCAAGGGGAAAACGGTAGCCGTCGCAGCGAAGTGATCGACCTCGCCAAGCTGGCACCCCGCAGCCGCGCCATGCGCTCCATTCGCGGCAAAGATATTTCGATGATCTTTCAAGAGCCGATGACCTCGCTCAGCCCGATCCATACCGTGGGTGACCAGATTATCGAGAATATTCTGCTGCATTTGCCGGTTACTAAGGAAGAGGCGCGCGAACGGGCCATCGAGCTGCTGCGGCGCGTTGGCATTCCGCGGCCAGCCGAGCGCGTCGATGGCTATCCCTTTCAGATGAGTGGTGGGATGCGGCAACGGGTGATGATTGCGATGGCCTTGGCTTGCAACCCCAGCTTGTTGATCGCCGATGAACCGACCACCGCGGTGGATGTGACCACCCAAGCACAGATTCTGGAATTGCTGCTCGAATTGCAGCAAGAGTACGGCATGGGCATCATGCTCATTACCCATGATCTGGGGGTGGTGGCCGAGATGGCCGATGATGTGGTGGTGATGTATCTGGGGAAGGTGGCCGAACAAGGCAGCGTGGATGAAATTTTCCATGATGCCAAACATCCCTACACCCAAGCGTTGCTTCGCTCGATTCCGCAAGTGGGCGTGCGCCGCCAGCAAGGGCGATTGAACTCGATCCGCGGCATGGTGCCGGATCCGCTCAATCGTCCACCCGGGTGCCCATTTAGCACCCGTTGCGATCTGGTCATGCCGGGTCGGTGTGATCGGATCATCCCGCCGCCTGTTTCCGTAGGGCCGGGCCGCTCGGTGCGTTGCCTGCTTTATGGTGATGAAGAGAGCAACGCATGATTGCCGGCGTGTTGGAGAAGATGTTGGTGTCGTCGGGGTTTCTGCAAGCCGTCTGACTTCTGGTCAAAAAGCAGCCAAATTGAATGATGGAGCAATTGGATGGGGCTTAAGCATAATGGTGGGCAGCCGGAGACGCTGCTCGAGGTCAAAAACTTGCAAATGTATTTCCCGATCAAACGGGGCTTCTTTTCACGGACCATCGGCCATGTGAAAGCGGTGGATGGGGTTTCGTTTGCTATTCAACAAGGCGAGACATTGGGGTTGGTCGGCGAATCGGGCTGTGGCAAAACAACCGCTGGTCGCTGCATCCTGCGGGCTTATGATCCTACCGGCGGCGAATTGCTCTACCGCACGCCAAGCGGCCAATTGGTGGATCTGCGCCAACTTTCCAATCATCAACTCAAACCCTACCGTCAGCAGATCCGCATGATCTTCCAAGATCCCTTTTCTTCACTCAACCCGCGGATGCCGGTGCTTGAACTGATCGGCGACCCGCTCAAGGTGAACAAGATCGCCCAGGGCAACGAATTGGAAGATCGAGTCGCCGGCCTATTACGCAAAGTCGGCTTGCGCCCGGAGTATATGCGGCGTTATCCGCATGCTTTTAGCGGCGGCGAACGTCAGCGGATTGGGATTGCGCGGGCGCTGGCGCTGGATCCGCGCCTGATTGTGGCCGACGAGGCAGTTTCGGCGTTAGATGTTTCGGTCCGGGCCCAGATCCTCAATCTATTGCAAGATTTGCAGGCCGAAATGGGGCTCACCTATCTCTTTGTCTCGCACGATCTCAGCGTGATTGAATATCTCTGCGATCGCGTGGCGGTGATGTATGTGGGCAAGCTGGTTGAGCTCGCCAACACCGAAGAACTCTTCGAGAAGCCTTTGCATCCCTATACCGAGGCGCTACTTTCAGCCGTGCCTAAGCCTGATCCGCGCTTGCGGCGCCGCAAACAGCGCATTGTGCTCGAAGGCGATGTGGCTGATCCTGCCAATCCCCCAAGTGGTTGTTATTTCCATCCCCGTTGCCGGTACGCCAAGGAGGTTTGTAAGCACGAGACCCCGGCGCTGCGCGCGATCACCCCTGGTCACTTTGCCGCTTGTCACTTTGCTGAGGAATTAAGTCTGCAAGGTGTCAACGCGAAGTGAAGTCAAAAGTGCGGCCAATCACTTGCACAGATGATCATGAAAGATTCAGTTCATCCCTGAAAGCTGTGAATTTCTAAGCTTTCTGCGGGTTGTTGATTATCCAAAAAAGGCTGATTGGGCCTACAATCAGCCTATATGGGTCGAAGCTGGCCGTTATTGGTTGGCAATTTACCCGCTCACAAATTCCCATCAACGCTCCAGACAACAGGAAAGGTACAGGTATGTCAGCCCGAAGCATTGGTCTGAATGATAATC
>CAZMRA010000128.1:6996-13592 GCA_964568485.1 uncultured Caldilineaceae bacterium
GCTTTCGGTTTCCCTGCGTGACCGAGAAATTCTGCGCGAATTGCGAGACGAAACGGCCAAACTCGAGAATGGCGGGATGCAGATTTCGCCCGAGCAGGGGCAGTTTATGCAATGGCTGGTTAAAACGCTCGGGGCGAAACGTACGCTCGAAGTCGGTGTGTTTACCGGTTACAGCTCGTTGAGTGTCGCGTTGGCGTTGCCGGCCGATGGCCAGATTGTTGCCTGTGATGTCAATGACGAATATACGCAGGTTGCGCGGCGCTATTGGCAAAAAGCTGGCGTGGCCGACAAAATCACGCTCCATTTGGGACCGGGCGTCGAAACGTTGCAGCGTTTGATCGCTGAAGGGCAACAAAATCAATTTGACTTTGCGTTTATCGACGCCGATAAGAGCAATTATGATCGTTATTACGAAGCCGCGCTGCTGTTGGTCCGCCCTGGCGGGGTGATCGCGATCGACAATGTGTTATGGGGCGGTGGTGCCGCTGATCCCACAAGACAGGATGCGGATACCCTGGCGATCCGCGCCTTGAATCAGAAGATCCAAGCGGACGAGCGTGTGGACATGAGCCTGCTGCCCATCGGCGACGGCTTGACTCTCGCCCGCAAACGGTAAGCGATGTGATATACTAAACGCTATCCATGCAAGGTTTTCTTGTTGAACCCAAATAGAAAAGAGTCGATTCATGCAACCATTGCAACTTGACCTCTCTGGCCGCGTGGCGGTTGTGACCGGGGCAACTGGTCAATTGGGCCGAGTAATGACCCGCACTCTGGCCCGCTGTGGAGCCGATGTCGCTATTCATTACAACCAAAATGCTGCCAAGGCCGAAGAATTGTGCGACGAAGTGCGCGCTATGGGCCGCCGTGCTGTTGCGGTCACCGGCGATGTGGGTGATCAAGCTGCGGTTTTTGCGATGCGCGATGCAGTGCAAGCCAGCCTGGGCGCGGCCGATATTGTGGTGACCAACGCGGTTTCGCAGATCTCGCCCTGGCAGACTGTGCTCGAAGAGTCGCTGGAAGATTATCACGATCAATTCCGCACTTGTGTGTTGCAAAATGTGTTGATGGCCAAAGCCTTCATACCTGCCATGATCGAAAAGGGCAAGGGGCGCTACATCGGCATCAACACCGAATGCTCGATGCAATTGTTCAAAAACCAATCTGCCTATGGCGGGGCCAAACGCAATATGGATGGCGTACTGCGGGTCTTGGCCAAAGAAGTGGGCATGCACCAGATCACGGTCAACCAAGTTGCCCCAGGCTGGACCATCAGCGACCGCGATCGTGAACGGGGTACCGAACGCAGCGAACGCTACGAAAGTACGGTGCCGCTAGCTCGCCGCGGCACCGATCAAGAGATTGCCAATGTGGTTGCCTTCCTAGCTTCGGACTTGGCCAGCTTCATCACCGGTGCGTATATTCCGGTCTCTGGCGGCAATGTCATGCCGACCATTTGATCGCTCAAGTGAAAAGACCAGTCGCAGATTTTCTTGTTTAGCCGTGGCAACGGTGAAATTGATCAGTTCTCTACCCCACTAGTTTCTATCGTAAACTCTCAATCTATTCGGAAGGAAGCATTTTATGATCCAGACACCCGATATTCAACGCCCCGATCGTTCGTTGATTGAAGGTTTGGCCAACATTGGTAGTGCCACCGCCGCTGGTGAATTGAGCCGCCTCGGCATCCGGGATGCGCATATCCGTGGCCCCCAAAGTTGGACACCGGGCAAGTGCGTGGTTGGCCCCGCGCTCACGCTGCAATTTATGCCCAAGCGAGAAGATCTCTACGGTGTGGATGAATATGCTGATCCCGAGCGCCAATTGCATCGCCATGTGCTCTATCACACGCAGCCTGGTGATATTGTGGTGGTCGATGCACGCGGCGACTTGGGCAGCGGCATCTTCGGCGAGATGATGCTCACCTACTTCACCGGGCGCGGCGGCGCAGGCGTGGTGATCAACGGCTGCATCCGCGATTTCCCCGAAGCCAAGAAGCTGGGCATTGGCCTTTGGCTGCAAGGGGTAACGCCGAATTTCCACACACAAACTAATTTAATGCCCTTTGCCGTGAATGGACCCATTGCCTGTAACAATGTGCTGGTGATGCCCGGCGACATCATTGTGGCAGATGATGATGGCGTGGTCGTGGTGCCGATCAAACTGGCTCCGCAATTGTTGGCCAAGGCCAGCGAGCACGTCGAGTGGGAAGATTTCTCGCGCCTGCGCCTCTCGCAAGGTGGGGATCTGCGCAAGTACTATCCGCTTTCGGAAGAAGCCCGCGCTGAATACGAAGCTTGGCGCAAAGAACAAGAGCAAGGCAAATAACTAGGCAATAGCGCTAGCTGCCATCTCACAGCGAATATCCGCTCAAGTGGGAAGCCTTTGTCAAGAACATTGAAGAAAGCTGCATCAGTCTAAGCTGGTGCAGCTTTTTATATGGTTTGATAATAGCCTGGGCTAAATAGGATACTCAAGCGTTGTAGGCCGCAAGAAAGGCCAGCGTGTCTTTCGGGTAGTCAGTGGTAATATGGTTGACATCCCAAGCCAGCAATTTGGTAAGGTGATCCGGGCCATTGCCCGGCCAACCTGTAATTGCCAAGGCGTGTTTGTGTGCTAGCTCCACCACTTCGTCGGTTCCGGTGGTATGGGGGATACAGACGCCACCACAGCCCAGTTCTAACGCTTTGTCAATCCAATCTGGGCCGTCGAATTTGCCGATCAGCGCACGCGCAAAGCTGGGCTCGATCTGGCGCATGATCTCAAGTGCCTCGGGCGCAAACGAGCTGATCTGTACCCGCTCTTGCAGTGAAAATTCGCGGATCAACGGGACTAGTGCATTGGCGATGATCCATAGATCTGGCACGGGCGCCCGCTTGATCTCCACCTGATAGGCATCTAGGTCTGGAAATTGGGTGAATACCTCGCGCAAAGTGGGGATGGGCGCTGGCTCGGGCCAGGTGGGGTGCGGAAGCCGCGCATCCAACTGGTGGAGCTGTTCGACCGTCAAGGCGCCCACCGGCTGATCAATGCCTGCCGTGCGCGCCAGCGATTCATCATGCAAGACGACCAATTGTTGATCGGCGCTCAGCCGGACGTCCAACTCAAAGGCCCGGACGCCAACGCTCACAGCATGCGCAAACCCGGTGAGTGTATTTTCCGGAGCTTCGCCTGCTGCTCCTCGATGACCAAAAACTAACACAGCTTTTCTCTTCATCTATCTTCTTGGCCCTTCATTTCAGTTTCTATGTGGTCTTGCTGCCTGGAGGAGGGCTAGCTTGGGTGGCGCAATCATGATCATTTGTATCCACTTGCGCTCATCATGACGGCCAGAAACAGTTTAATCCATTTGAAGTTAGAAGCAAGTCGTGAACGAGTTGCCTATATGAGTTAAGCGCGGACTGGCAAAATAAACTGTGCGACAAGGTTGTGCTCACGCATTACCCGTTGTATACTTTCCCCAAGAGATAGACAAACCCCTTGTGCAGCTATCAAAATCTTGTGCCAAGTTCGTGATGCATCCATCATCGCGAGCTCTCTTATTGATGACACCCGAGGATAGTTGCGGGCGTCAATTCGCCAAATAGTTGAGCAACTTCAATTCAATCAATAGAAACGCAGGAGCTAGCAAGTATGGCAAACAGATTGCGTGCCGGAATCATCGGCTGTGGCGGCATTAGCCGGAATCACGTGGGTGGCTATATCGACTCAGGGCGCTACGATGTAGTCGCACTGGCCGATCTGAACGAGAGTGCAATGGATGAGATGGATGCGCGCTTTGGCCTCAAAACCAAACATTACACGGATGCGCGCAGAATGATGGAAGAAGAAGGGCTGGATGTCGTCTCGATCTGCACCTGGCACACCGGGCATGCGACGTGGACGATTGCTGCCGCAGCCTACAAGCCCAAAGGCATCATCTGCGAGAAGCCGATGGCCGACAATTTGGGGCGCGCCGAACAGATGCTCATCGCTTGCCAGCGCAATGGCGTCAAGTTGGTGATCGGTCACCAACGGCGCTTCTTGCCTGCCTACACCATGGCCAAAGATTTGATCGCTCAAGGTGCCATTGGCCAAGTTCAGCAAATCACCAGTTATGGCTGGCAGGGTATGCCCAATTACAGCTCGCACCAGACGGACATGTATCGCTATTTGCTGAGCGATGAAGAGTGCGAATGGGTGATGGGGAATGTCGAGCGCAAAACCGACATCTACGAGCGGGGCACCCGCATCGAAGATTGTGCTGTCGGCACCTTCCGCTTCCGCAGTGGCGCACAGGCTTTGCTGCTTAGCGATGTCACCGACATCGTCTATCAGGGGGCATTGATCTACGGCTCCGAAGGCATGATCAACATGACCACTGAGCAATTGAAACTGCTGAACAAAGATACTGGCGGCCGCTGGGAGACCTATGAGCCAGACGGTAAATTCTTCACCGTAGCGGAGCTGAAAGATCGCTTTGAATGGCGCGAAGGTGGCGCTGGTCAGGCCGATGAACTGGCCGACTGGATCGAAGGCAAGGTCGATACGCACCGCGGCCGCGGCGAAAATGGCTACAAAGCGTTGGAGATGGTCCATGCGGTGTACGAATCCGCCCGCATGCACGAGAAGGTCATCCTGCCGCTGCGCACCAAGGTCAACCCGCTGGAGTTGATGGTTGAATCGGGCCATTTGGTGCCAGAACGACCGGGTCGTTACGACATTCGCGCCTTTTTGCTCCGTGGCGAACGCATGGTCACTGATGATTCCGCGGCCCGCGAAGAGTAAGTTGGTTGTGCTCCCTCAATTGTAATAATAAAAATCGAGATACTCGCAAGTATTTTGGCAGCATGGAGGAACCAATGGCATTTTTAACTGAGGAGCAAGTAGCTCAGTTCCGCGACGAGGGCTATTTGGTGGTCGAAGATCTCTTCGACCCGGCTGAAGATCTGGAACCCGTCATCGAAGAATATAAAGGTGTGTTGGATCGGCTAGCTGACGAGTTGTATGCAGCTGGTGAGATCTCATCGACCTATCGTGATTTGCCCTTCGGCCCCCGCCTGATTGAGATTTACAAAGAAAGTGGCAAAGTCCACGCCCAATACTTTGACTTCTCGCTACCCCAAGCCAATGTTCAGGAAGACACACCATTTTGGGCCGGCCCCGCTGTGTTTCGCACCCTGACAAACCCTAAGTTGCTGGACGCAGTTGAATCGATCATCGGTCCGGAGATTTATTCCAATCCGGTGCAGCATGTTCGCCTGAAACCACCAGAACATCTCACTCCTAAAGGGGAAAATGGCCGGGTGCAGTTGGGGAAGACGCCGGTTCATCAAGACAATGGGGTGGTTTTGCCCGAAGCCGACCAGACCGAAATGCTGACGGTGTGGTTCCCGCTGTGGGATGCAACGGTCGAGAATGGCTGTCTGTGTGTGTGGCCGGGGAGCCATCGTCGTGGCTTGTTGGATCACTGCCCCAGCCCCATCGGCTTGCGCGTCCCTGGTAAATTGTTGGATGGCAAAGCGAAGTCGATCCCACTCAAGCGCGGGAGTGCACTCTTTTTGGATAAGTTGACCTTGCATGCTTCCCACTCTAACCACAGCGACAACATCCGTTGGAGTTTTGACCTACGCTACAATCCGATTGGTCAGCCAACCGGACGCGGGTATTTCCCCGGCTTTGTGGCTCGTAGCCGCCAAGACCCGGCTAGTGAACTGACCGACCCGGCGGAGTGGCATCGATTATGGGCAGAGGCTCGCCACAAATTGGCCACGGAAGGTGCAGGTGCCTTCAATCGGTGGAATGAGGAAAATCCCGTCTGCGCATAGTTGGTGAGTGCCTCAGATCTGGCCGTTTTGACCCGATAAAGGTGGTTCGTCAATCAGTGGAGAGGAGGTCTAGCTGCTTTCTCTCCACCTGTCTCATCTGCTGAGCGCACCTTCGCCAAGGAATCAATCACCTTAACCGAGTCAGTTTGCACGAACAACAACGCGTGGCATAGACTACAGTCTGTCTATAAAAACAAATTGGTCAGCATCAGCGTTGGCGGTTTGCGCCGCGCGCAGAGCCGGCACGATATGAGGAGTTTGTATGTCCAAAATTCGTATGGCACAGTATGGTACCAAACACGGCCACGCTGTGTCTTGGATTGCTTCAATGTTGAACAATCCAGAGGTTGAACTGGCTGGCGTCTATGAACCGGACCCTGTACGCCGTCAAGAAGTGGCTGAAGGTGATCCCCTTTACGCCGGCCTCCACTGGTTTGAGAGCGCAGAAGAGATGTTGGGCGATCCGTCGATCGTCGCTGTGACCTCGGAAGGGTTGAACTCGGAAAGTTTGGCGTTCACCGAGGAAATTATCGCTGCGGGCAAACATGTGCTCTACGACAAACCCGCCGGTGATGATTGGGGACATTGGCAACGCGTCGTGAAACAAGCACAAGAGAAGAAGCTTGTGTTGCAGATGGGTTATATGTTCCGGCACCACATTGGTTTCCGCCAGGTGGCAGAATGGGCCAGGTCAGGTCTGCTGGGGGATATCTTCTCGGTGCGCGCCCACATGTACACTTGGATTCCGCCAGAGCGGGTTTCGTTCAGCTACAATACCCGCGAAACGAT
>CAZMRA010000129.1:0-13484 GCA_964568485.1 uncultured Caldilineaceae bacterium
CACACTGCTGGCCTGACCAACGAAGGCCGAGCACGCATCGAGTTTATGGCGGTCGAACGAGTCTTGGCCTTCTTCCGTGGCGAACGCCCTGCGGACGTGCTCAACCCCAGTCTCTTTGACGAATAGGGAAAACTACAAATCCTCCCTAGTTGAGGCTGCTTGTAACCAAGAATCGTACCTGTATAAGATGTCCGGTCGCTGATGTGGACTTGACTCTCGTTAGCGACCGGAGTCGGTCTTTGCGTAGAGTTTGCTTAGGAGAAGCGGGACAAACTATCGCGCGAAGAATGCGGTCTGTTGAAAACGCAGTCCAGCAAAGATCTGCTCGACCCGGATTTTGCTCAATGACCCGATAAATTCGCCCAATTGTATTTTTTCGACCGCCTCGAGCTGCGAGACAACAATAACGCTCTGGCGCGGGAGATTCCCTTCGCCCACCTCCAGCAAGATATTGCCTGGCTCGCTTAGCCGCTTGAGATTCGTGGTTAAGGCACAGACTACCACGGTTTTGAGACGGCTGTTGTTAAGTAGATCATCCTGAATGACCACGTAGGGGTGCGCATAATCGATGTGAGGTTGGCCAGTGGCGGCGGCGCTGAGCCAATAGATATCCCCTTGGCGAATGAGCATCACAAGTTTCTTTCTGAACGCATGGAACACAATAGGCTGCCGCCGAGTCAGCTCACCCCTCGAAGCGATAGCCAATACCTCGCACCGTGATTAAGCGAACGGGATTGGCTGCATCTTTCTCGATCTTCTCCCGTAGCCAGCGGATATGCACATCCACAGTGCGGCTGCCACCGTCGTAATCCCAGCCCCAAACACGCTCCAAGATCAGATCACGGCTCAGTACAATGCCACGATTGCGCGCCAGGAAAACAAGCAGATCAAATTCTTTGGGCTTGAGATGAAAGATGTTCTGATTAAGAATGACTTCGCGGCGACTCAGGTCGATGATCAAATCGTCAAACTGGAACCGTTCTGAGCGCAGTTCGCTGCTAGCAGTGTCCGTCGCAGTCATCTCTTCGCGATCCAGCCGAACTCGGCGCAGTAAGGCTTTTACGCGCGCCAGCAATTCACGCATGCTGAAGGGCTTGGTCAGATAATCATCGGCCCCGACTTCCAAACCAACCACCTTGTCCACTTCATCGGCGCGCGCCGTCAACATGATGATCGGTGCACTGCTGTCTTGACGCAAAATACGGCAAACTTCATAGCCATCCAGACTGGGCAACATTACATCCAACACGACCAGCTCAGGTTCAAACTGGCGGGCAATCTCCAAAGCCTGGAGACCGTCACTGGCGACACGCACCACATACCCTTGTCGTGCCAGGCTATATTCCAACGTGTCGACCAGCGCGGGCTCATCTTCTACGACTAGGATCCTAGGGCTAGTCTCCGCTGCACGATTCCCAATTGTATTCCCAACCATGCTTATATTCTCATCATCTACTCGCTATTCAAGCGCGCCAGATTGGTTCGCCACGATTGGCGCTTGCCAGTATACCTGAAGTCGAGAGGTTGGAGAAAGAAAAGCAAGCGATTGCCGATGGGCTTCCCAGGCGGAAACAGTTGAAAACAACTACGCTTTGCCTCAGCAGCTACTGCAAGGGGAGTTGTAATTCGACGATCACGCCCGGCACGTCTTCACGATTGCGCAGCTGGCAATGTCCACCTGCCTCCCAGACTAAGGTTGCCACCATGGCTAACCCTAACCCGGTTCCTGGTTGCTCACCGGTAAAATGTTTCTCACCTTGGTAATAGGGCGACCAAACTCGATCAAATTGATCAGAAGGCAGCGAAATACCATCATCGCAGATTGTGATGCCAAGTAAATCTGGTCGTAGTGATTGCAGAGTAATAATTACATGAGGGCTCTGGCGGGGATTAAATTTCTTAGCGTTCTCCAGCAATTCTAAAAAGAGAGATTCGAGTGCCCGGGCAGAGAGGCAGAGTTGGCGGGCGGGTAAGGGTGTGGGGAGATGCAATTCGGTGTTGATGGCCAGGGTTGCGCTGATTTGAGTCAGCAACGCAGCCAGTTGGGCCAGATCCAACCCGCGACCCGACCTAGCCAAAATGGGCATCTCAAGGTATTTCAGAATATCATTGATGGTTTGTGCCAATCGTTGTGCACCGCTGTGGGCAAAGTTTGCAAGTTGCCCAATTTCCTCCTGAGAAAAGGTGGAGATGCTTTGTGGAGAGAGCATCTCCAGTCCCCCAATCATTGTTTGGAGTGGGGTATTGAGCTTGTGCATGACCATCGAATGAAAGGTCCATGTATCGCGTTGGGTGGTGACTTGTGCGGTAATATTGCGCACATGCACCAATTGCTCGATGCCAAAACGGTCCCGCTGGGCAAGCACGCGCAATTCCAACCAGAGGGCAGCTGAGAAATCGGTCTCTGGTCGCACAACATAGAGGGGGCGGGTTGGAACTTGGGCTGAGTCAAACCAAGCTTGCCACAGCTCAACTGGTTCGCAGCGAAAGTTCGCTTGCAACAATTCAAACAAGGTGATCTTAGAAGGGAAGGTCAGCGCAGTAGGTAGCTCAAGCAGTTGTTGAGCCACTTGATTGGCATAAAGCAACTTCCCATATGTATCCAAAATCAGATAGCCGTCATTGGCTTGCTCCACCACCCACTCGAAACGAGTCCGTTCGTTCAGCAAATTGCGATAGCGATTCAACCGAGTGACGGTACGGACGCGTACTCGCAGTTCGGCCCGATCGATCGGCTTCGAAATAAAATCATCGGCGCCGGCATCCAACCCCTCCAGGCGAGATTCTCGATCATCTAAAGCAGTGACCAAGATCACCGGGACTTCAGAAAGCCGAGGATGTTTGCGCAAATGGCGACAGACCTCGAAGCCATTCATCTCAGGCATCATCACGTCCAGCAGAATGAGGTCGGGAATCAATTGTTCCGCCAGGGCGATCGCCTCGGGGCCATCGGCAGCCATGGCAAGCTCATACTCGGGCAGTGATAAAAGTGAACGCAGGGTCTCACGACCATGCGGCGAATCATCAACGATCAGAATCAAGCTTTTTCCAAGCACAGCATACTCCTTGCCATGGTCGCTGTGCACCTCAACCACACGATTGGCTACCAATGCGAAATCGCTATATCCTGCTGATGGCATAACTGAATGAAATCCTCACACGAACCACAAGCACGTTGAGGTGACTGTTAGGCTCTTCACGGCCGAAACCGATGCAGATGAAGCTGGCGGTTCAAGCGAAGCTAAGGTAGCACGACGTTCGACAGTGCTATCATTTATGGGTGGCTTCAAAATTCTGCTATGATGGGCTATAAACTCGCTGAGATTATTCCTGAACTGCCCAGAGAGCCATGAGTAGACCATCTCGCCAACCCAACAACCATCAACCGCAAAAACGCTTGTTACCGCGGACAATCCTGCGGTGGGCAGCCCCAGTCATCATCATACTACTGGGCTATATTATCTATCAATTTGCCCAACTTGGCATGCGTATGGCGCCGCCAGTTCCGGCAGGGGAAACGCCGATCCATACAGCAGAAGCGGTATCTTCGCCTCTATCCGCAGCAGCTTCCAGAAATGATTCTCCACTAACCAGCGCCAGCCAGGCAACCGATTCAGTCATCGAGCTGGAAATCACCCAAGCCGACATTGTCTCGGCGACGGGCGAAATTCCAGTTTACACCTATGAAGTGATCAACACCTATCCGCACGATGTGAATGCATTTACCCAAGGGTTGGTTTGGGACGGCGACATCCTCTACGAAGGTACCGGGCTGAATGGTCGCTCTAGTTTGCGACGGGTAGACCTAGAGAGTGGCCAAGTTTTACAACAGCTCGACCTACCAACCGAATACTTTGGCGAAGGAATCACCGTTTGGGGCGAGCAGATTGTTCAGCTCACCTGGCAGTCGCAGCGCGGTTTTGTCTACAACAAAGAAACATTCGAGCAACTTGCCGAATTTACCTACCCCACCCAAGGCTGGGGCATCACTCATGATAGCCGGCGTCTGATCATGAGTGATGGTTCTGCCACCATCTACTTTTGGGACCCAAACACCTTTACTGCGGTCGATACCATTAACGTCTACGATCTAGATGGCCCAGTTGCCAGCCTGAATGAGCTGGAATATATCAACGGTGAGATCTGGGCCAATATTTGGCAAACCGATCGCATTGCCCGCATCGATCCTGTTACTGGTCAAGTGCTCGCCTGGGTTGATTTGAGTGGCTTATTGACTCCAGCCGAGCGAGCACAGGCCGATGTCCTCAACGGGATTGCCTACAAACCGGACGAAGATCGCTTATTTGTCACTGGCAAATTGTGGCCCAAGCTCTTTGAGATTCGCCTGGTAGCGATGGCGCCGGAGTAGCGCATAGCTACCCACGGCCAACGCAACCACTCCAACCAACACACCACTAAAATTGCTAATCAAGGTATTGATCAGCGCCCATTGATCGCTGAAAACATACCCTAAACCGCCATACAACAACAACCAAGTTAATTCCCCACTGACCGAAAACAACACAAAGCTTGAGAACGGATACCCAGTACTACCCGCGACTAAATTCACTGGCCCGGCTAAGGGCGTAATCAGCCAGCGGGTCAGATAAATTGCCACCCCACCGCGGCGAGTAAGTTGTTTTTCGGCCCGTTGCCACGCTGGGGACGTTTGCAGACGACGGCGAACAAATTTATGCGCACTGTAGCCGATACTGAAGCAAGCGATATCCCCCAGACAGAGCCCCAATAGCGCGCAAATCAAGACCCATTCAAGGTTGAGTACCTCTTGTCGGATGAATGCCCCGGCCGCAAGCACGACCAAAGTCCCTGGGATCGGCACCCCTAAGGCTGCCACAAATAGAATCAGCAAGATCGCCCACGCACCATAGATCAACAACCAGGCGAGCAGCACATTCGACAGATCAGCAAGAGAGAAGCTCATGGGCCTCCCTCGTCGTAATTTTCCAAAGCCTCTTGAAGAGTGCGGATCAGCTCGGGCAACCCACCGGGATAATTTGAACTTTCGGCCAATTGGGCCAAGGGACGCACCGCCGGGTTGGGGGCAGCAGTCAAGGTCAGCTGCGCCAGCAAATACTCCTCAGGCACACCGCTACTATTGGCAATATAGCGAATCGTCATCCAGGGACGAATGTCCCTCAATCCGGTGGCGACGGGGTCGGCTCGATAGGCCTCGATGGCTGCTTTGACCTGCCCCAGGATGGCCAGTTCACCATCCGCATCAAGCCCAAAGTGATAGGTGCGATTTAATTCACCCAGGGTATCATTGCGGTTCCGGCGGTCGTAAGGGATGCTCAACTCGGCAAAGATATACTCTTCGGGCACTGCGTACGCCACAGCCACATAGCGGATGGTCATCCACGGGGCAATGGCGCGCATCGAAGCCACGCCTTGTTCCCAGTCGTGTTGGCGGCTGTAGCGAAATTGTTGATAAGCACGCAACGAACGCCCACCGAAAAAGAAGAGGCAGAGTAGGCCAACGCCAATGAGCAAAAGAGCTATCGTCGAGCGGTTGAACAATGGCCGTTTCATTGCTTATCTCACTTGACTGAGTACCAGCACCCACTTCTTTACAACCAATTATACCCTAGTTTAGCGAAAAATAAGCAGATCGTTTTGCGGTTTAAAGCGGCCACAACAATGGCACGAGCGCAATTGCGATGCCATAGACCAGTATGGTAAGCGGTGTCCCCACCTTCAAGAAGTCACCAAAGCGGTAATTGCCCGGACTGTAGACCATCAGGCAAGAAGGTTCGAGTGGCGTCAGATAAGACGTGCTGGCCGCAACGGCAATGATCACCGCAAAGGTGCGCGGATTCAAGCCCAACTGAATCGCAGTTTGAATGGCAATTGGCGCAACCACAATTGCTGCTGCCTGATTGGACATCGGTTGGGTGAGTAAAACCGTCAGCATAAAGAAGCCGCTCAACAGCCAGAGCGGGTTGGCCTGCCCCAACCAAACGACGATCTGATCGGCCAAAAATAGCGCTGTACCGGTCTCTTGCATGGCGACGCCAAGGGACAACATGCTGCCGATGAGAATCAGCGCCCGCCACTCGACTTGGCGATAGGCGGTTTCTACCGTGATACAGCCAGTCAAAAAGACGACCAATACGCCGATCAGGACGGCGACTGGCAAGCTCAATAAATTGAATGCGGCCAAAAGCAGGCTACCGACGAAGGTAGCCACGGCAAGCGGCGCACGATTCCTTTTGAGTTGTGGCGTCTCAGTATCATTAATGATATGGAGAGTATCATTTGCTTCCAGCGTCTCAAGCTGATTATGGCTGCGGCGAGCTTGGATGAGCAAAATATCCCCCACATGAAGTGGTGTCTGGCTGATGCGTCGATCAATGGTTGCGCCATGCCGATAAATCGCCAACACTTGCAGATCAAACTGATCCCGAAAACGCATTGAGGCCAAGGTTTGCCCCACCAATTCCGATCGGGGCAACAAGATCGCTTCGACCAAGTGTAAATCCGCCTCGCGCAGTTGCGGATCCAACAGCTTCATGTCATCCTTGATATCGATGCCGGAGACATTGCCGATCCGCAAAATTTCGTTCCGGGTACCTTGCACCAAAAGCATGTCATTGGGCAGCAGAATACTATCAGCGTGGGGCATAATGTATTGATTTTTGTCGCGCACCAGCCAAATGATACGCAGATCTAAGTCACGCCCCAAGCCCGATTCGGCCAGCGTTTTGCCCACAAAGGCAGAGTTAGGCGGAATCACCACTTCGGTGAGATAAATCCGATTGCCCAATTGCTGATCGCGGGACGGGCGTTGCCGTTCGGGGATCAGATGGCGCCCGAAAAAGTACATGTAGATAAACCCCACGACAGCAATCGGCACCCCGACTGGCGTCAGCTCAAAAACACCCAACGGAGCCAATCGATTGTCCACCATCAATTGGCTCATGACGATGTTGGTCGAGGTGCTGACGAGCGTCACTGAGCTACTGAGGATCGAAGCAAAGGCCAATGGCATCAGCAGCCGCGAGGGGCTAATTTGCAGCCGCTGCGCTGAGCCCAGCACAATCGGCAGAAAAAATGCGGTGGCCGCCGTATTGCTCATAAACGCACTGAGCGTCCCCACGCTGGCCATGATCATCCGCAGGAGACGAGTGGTATCATTCCCCGTGCGCCGCAACAGCGCCCGCCCAGCGAGCTCCACAACGCCGGTGTTGATGAGGGCTGCGGTCAGGATAAATAGGCCCAAAATGGAGATGACGGTATCACTGCCAAAACCGGCAAATGCTTGGTTGGTTGAAATGAGTCCTGTGAGGATTAAGGTGATCAAAATACCGAGCGCGACCACATCAGCAGCCACCCACTCGAAGGCGAAAAGAATTACCGCGATGACAATAATAGCGAGCAAAATGAGAATAGGTAACGTCATACCTGAATAAGTTCTCGACCAAACAGAATAAAAGTGATGTCTACCCATCTCATAAGATAGGCAGCGGGTTGCGGGCGAGGGACTACCCTATCCAACTTTCGCCCCGAACTTGCAGCAATCCTACGTTCTGGGCGTGAGCACCGATTGTTAATGTGCTAACTATAGCAGAATTCGTACATTTTTCGCTATCAACCAGCTTAACCACCGACTTCATTTTCGGTCAAATGCAATGCACCGGGCAAAAAGTGCTGGATTGTCCAAGCATTGGTTTCGATATGCCCCGTGCGCTGGCGAAAGCGATAAAAGCCCCCAAAGAGAGCTACCCAAATCATCAAATTGTCGGCCGTATGCTCATCTACAGTAGCTTCGCTGGCCATCTCTTGTTGTAGCGCTTCGGCGGCAATGCTGCCAACCCGCTCCGAAGGCACCCCCCGTTCACCGAGATTATCCACCCCAAGGCGAGTCTGTTGATATTCCGCCACCGCCGTGACTACTGACCCCGGCGAAAGGCTCTCGACGTGAGCCGCTTCAACCTGCACTGGCCCTCGCCGCAGTTGATTCTGGCAGGCCGCGGCTTGGCGGGTCGCCACGCGAGCGTCACGCAGATCACGGCTGGCCAGCGAGAAGACACGAATCTGCTCTAGTGACCCGCGCTCAGGTATGGTCAAGGCAGGAGCGTATTGATGGTCGCGTTGCCAACTCGCCTGCTGCAGCCAAGGCTTCACTTGCAAAACAACTTGTCCACCCCCTTTGGGGTAGAAACCGCGGCGAACAACCGTGAGATTGATCTCCTCAGCGTAGGGGCGCAGAAACGGCAAAAGTACATAGCGCCAGAAGTCGAGCGACATGCCGCCACGCACATCGGTCCCGCCGGTGATCGTCAATTCGATTGGGCCGGGGGCAAACAGAGTCACTGGCAAGATGGTTTGCAAGAGGAGGGAGATCGAACCAGCGGTGCCAATTGACGCGCTATAGCTACCGCTCACCAGCCGGCCCGGGCGAAAGGAGAGCGACTCGGCACCGGGTTGGGTGTTGTCGATCTCCACATCGGCCAGTTGCTGCAAGAGATTGAGGATCTGCGCGTGCTGGGGTTTCAAGCCGGGGTCGGCTCGATTGGCGCGGATGCGCTCAATCTGAAAGGGCTCTCCTGTCAGCAAACTTAACACCAGTGCTGTACGCAGGATCTGCCCGCCACCTTCGCCATAACCACCATCAAGAATAATCATGGGCTGACCTCACAACGGAGGGGGCCGTAACCAACCGAGTCCGGATAAAACACCAGGGGGCGCCATAGCCCACCCACAAACCAAGGATACTATAGCGAATGATGCGCCAAAGCGGTTCAGGTTCCAATACGGCAAAGGCCATGCGCAAACCAAGATAGAGTAACGCAAGCACCAAGAAGCCTAAACCGAAGCGCCCAAGCCGTTGCTTGAATGGGCCAGCAGCCTCAAAATGTAGCGTGGAACGTTCCAAGGCAATACCGACCCCAAACCCGAGCAGCGTGGCGATGGCTGACACCGCATTCTCGTCATAAGCCGGTAAAAGCCAAAACAAAATCAGCGAGAGTATGCTGGCAATCCGCAGTTGACTAGGCAAGCGTTGCCGGCCCAACCATCTTTCCAGCCGAGGTTGTCCCCACAAAAAGAGCAAAAGCAGGAGGAGACCAGCACCATATCCGGCTGCGATCTGGTCTAGCGAGTGCACGCCCAAATAGAGCCGCGAGAGCGGAATCAAAATCAGCCAGGCGCAGGTTAAGGCCCACAGCCAATAGCGGCGCAGATTCATAGCCAGATAGGGCCAAAAGGCTGTAGCAGTCTGCGTGTGCAGACTCGGCATCCCACTGGTTGTCTCGACCACCAGTGGCTGGATGCGCGTATCGAGCTGAAAGGGCCGCGGCTGGGCGGTGAGCAGTTTCAACAAGCTCCCCACATAAGTGGAGAGCAAAAATAGAAATGCGATGCGAGCCCCCTTAGCGCGATCAACACACCAGTAGAGCAGCGGGATCAGCACCAGGAAGAAATTTTCGCTCCCAAGCTCAGTAATCAGCCGAAAAGGCAAGTCGAGCGTCGGACTAAATTGTTGCAACCAGACAATTAGCTCGGCACTCCAACCGCTCATGATGCAGCCTCAGAGGTAGTTACGCGCTGGCTAATATCGCGCCGGAATTGGGCGCCCTCAAAATGGATCTGCTCGACACCGCGATAAGCTTGCGCCGCAGCAGCCCGGAGATCTCTCCCTAACCCGGTCACATTGAGAACTCGACCGCCAGCGGTGACAATCTGCTCGCCTTGAGAGCGGGTGCCCGCTTGAAAAACTTGGCAGCCGAGCGCTTCGGCCTGCTCAATGCCCTGAATCACCTGGCCGGTTTGTGGCTGTTCGGGATAGCCACCAGAAGCCATCACCACCGAAACGGCGGCTTGCTCATGCCAAACGGGGGTTACATCCGCTAATGTACCATCCAGGCACGCTTCTACAATCTCGATCAAATCGCCGGCCAGCAACGGCAAGATCGCTTGCGTTTCTGGATCACCAAAACGGCAATTAAATTCCAAGACTTGGGGGCCTCGTTGGCTGACCAAGATGCCCGCATAAATCACGCCGACATATGGAGAGCCCGCCGCCTCCATCCCCGCCAGGGTCGGCACAAGCACTTCACGCTCGATCTGGGCGAGCAAGGCCGGCGTTGCCAATGGAGCCGGCGCAAAAGCTCCCATCCCGCCAGTATTCGGGCCACGATCGCCATCCAGTAACCGTTTATGGTCTTGTGCAGCGGGCATGACCCGCAACGTTTTGCCGTCGGAGAAGGCCAACACCGAAAGCTCCGGCCCGTAAAGGCGTTCTTCCAGCAGAACAGTAGCGCCGGCCGCACCGAACCGCCCCTCCAACAAAATCGAGCGCAAAGTTTCGGCGGCCTCATCGTGGCTACTCGGCAAGATAACCCCTTTACCCGCAGCGAGTCCACTGGCTTTGATCACCGGCAGCTCGACCAAGGTATGCAGGTACTCAAGCGCCTCTTCATAATCGCTGAAGGTCGCGGCTTGGGCCGTGGGAATGCCTTGCTGCAACATAAATTGCTTGGAGAATGCTTTGGAGCCTTCGAGTTGGGCAGCGTGACGGTTAGGGCCAAAGATGCGCAGCCCAGCCGCTTGGAAGTGATCGACAATGCCAGCCACCAGCGGACCTTCAGGGCCAACAATCGTTAGGTCGATCTGTTCATCTATGGCAAAAGCCCGCAGTCCGTCGAGATCGCTCACGGCGAGATTCACATTCTCGGTCCTGGGCAAGAGTGCGGTGCCGCTATTGCCCGGAGCGACAAACAGCCGCCCCACCTTGGCAGATTGGCTCACTTTCCAAGCAATGGCATGTTCACGCCCTCCATTGCCGATCACAAGTACTTTCATTGGCAGCTGGCTCCCATTTTCTGTTCAGCAGAAATTGACGGCTATATCGCTAAGTGACACAGCGTCGACAGCATAACGAACTTGGTAACTTTCGTCAAAAAGATCGGACAATTTTGCAGGTCAGCTCGCTAAGTCAAGCCTAGGGAGCCTATCCTTCATGCGGTTTGCGGGGAATAGAGATGAGCACCAAGCCCTCTAACGACAAAGACCGCCTGCACAGATGTTGCTGTACAAGCGGTCTTTGTCTGGTGGTATCCCCGAGAGGATTTGAACCTCTGGCCTCTTGGTCCGCAACCAAGCGCTCTATCCACTGAGCTACGGGGACACAAACGTAATAATTTAGTTACCAACAATGGCGGGGAGGGAGGGATTTGAACCCTCGAGGGATGAATAACACCCCTACCCACTTAGCAGGCGGGCGCACTCGACCGGGCTATGCGACCTCCCCCAATGGTATTCAGCTCCACGAGCCCTCGTTTCAGGCGGAGGGAGAGGGATTCGAACCCCCGGTGGCATTGCTACCACAGTTGTTTTCAAGACAACCGCCTTAAACCGCTCGGCCATCCCTCCAGCGTTACAAGTAGGCCTCAAGCAGATGACCTTCAGGCGATCCGCAGCTAGCTGTCTCGACGCCGAACAAGAACAGAGTATACAGGGCAGAAGGCCTTTTGTCAAATAGAGCGGTGCTTCTGATCACGTCGTCGCAACAAGCGAGACCCGCCAATACTTACTGCCATCAAGAGCAGCGAACTCGCCACCAACCACGGGTTGATAGTAAATTTGCCCGACTGCCAATCCACATCACCAGCCACCCCAATCAAGACCAGCGAGAGCGAGGCTGGCAATGACCCCAGGACCGTCCCCAACAAATAAGGACGCCAGTCGATCTGCAAGAGGCCAGCCAAGTAACTGACAAAATCAAATGGGGTTAACAACAACCGCAAGATCAACACTGTCTCGAAGCTGTGATGGCGCATCCGCCAAGCATAGCGCTCGACAAAACCACCTGATTCCCGCGGGTCCAGTAATTGATGGCCAAAGTAGCGCCCAATGATGTAGGCGAGCAAACCGGCCAAGTTCGTCCCGATCAAGCTATAGATAATGCCGCCGGTCAGACCAAAGAGCAGCCCACCGGCAATGGTCAATACGCTGGCCGGGAAGAAGATTAGTGGGCGCAACGCCTGCAAGGCAATATATAGCAACGGCCCATAAATGCCGCTGCGCAGGAAATTTAACTGTTCTGCCCAATCAACTTGATAAGCCCGAACATACCAGTAATAGAGTGCTATCAGCAGCAGCCAGACACCTAAAGCAATTAGCTTGGTTCGATGTCGCTGCAAACGTGCAAGGAACGGTGACCCATCTTGCCCGCGAATCGCCATAAAAGTTCGCTTCCAGTAGTGGCAGAGCGCTGTACGGACCAGCGCGCATTGCTTGCGGCTGATTCAAAGATCTGCCAAAGATCGAGTGATAGTCTCAGGGATTGCGCTGCGCAAACCTTCCACAGTATACCAACCTTCGGGCAAGGCGCAAAGCAGCCAAGCTGCTCGCTGCGTCTTGCAGGCAAGCCACAGTTGCAGTATCGATTTATAGTTCAACAGGCACAACGGCAAGAGGAAAGGCTTTCGAAACTCATGCCCAGATTCCACAGATCAGCATTTCTCATCTGTGGAATCTGGGTTTCACAAGCATGTAGGATCAACTCACCGGGTGATCAGCGGCAGATAGAGTTGATGACTAACCCCGCCCGGAATGGTCGGTAGCGGGGTGGTGCCTGGCGTGGCATTGCCCCCCGGCTGAGCCGTCATGGAGGGTACCGGCGTGGCCGTCGAGCCGGGTGGTACCGTTGCAGTCGCAGTCCCTGTCACCCCTGGCATCAGCGATGGGGTGGGTGTAGCGGATGAACCAGGCAGTAGGGTCGGTGTTGGGGTAGCCGACGAACCGGGTAATGGTGTCTGGGTGGGCGTCGCAGGCAGCGGCTCCTCCGGCACTTCTGTCCAGGTTGGCGTGGGCGAGATGGCCGGCATCGGCGAGGTAGCCGTAGGCGTGGCTGTCGGCACGGCAGGAATCGCCAAGGCGGCGCTGAAGGGAGAAGCATTGCCCTGCAGGTCGATGATCAGCGCTGTGAGGTTAGCGGCTGGTATCGTCGGCGGCAAGGCAAATTCAAAGTAGCCATCCACACCGGCCACGGTGCGGCCCAAGAAAAATTGCCCCTGCTGGCCATGATCGACATAGAGCTCGATGGTCACGTCGGGGAAGGTATACCCCGAAACTATCTGATTGGTAATCACCCAAGATTGCGGAGATGGGAGATTGCCATTGGCGCTATTGATCAAGGCAATGCCACTAGCTGCATTTGCGTAAATTTGATTCTCGGACCAGCTATTGCGCACCGTAGTGTTCCCGCTGGCACGAATCCCATCCCAACCATTGTTGCGGATGATGTTACGCAGCAACGAGTTGTCAGCCGAACCATTCACCAGGTAGACACCAGCCCCAACATTGCTTTCGCTCAGATTACCTTCCAGCAGGTTTCGCTGCGCCCCACGCAACTCCAATCCGTGAGAGACATTGCTTGACACTGTGTTTGAAAGTACTTGGTTATCAAGCCCCGTAGTGGTCGTCGGGTAAATGCTCGTATTCAAGGCCACCGCAATGCC